>CAXTBX010000112.1:0-15189 GCA_964242205.1 uncultured Chthoniobacterales bacterium | reverse complement strand
CGCCGCACGCAGTTCCTCGCCCGTGCCCACTTCGGCCACCGTGCCACCTTTTAGGACCACGATTTGATCGAGTCCATGCACCGTAGAAAGCCGATGACTGATAATGAGGGTCGTTCGGCCCTGCATGAGCACTTCCAGCGTGTCCATGATAGCCCGTTCAGTCGCGGGGTCGAGTGCGCTGGTCGGTTCGTCCAACAGCAGCACCGGCGAATTTTTGAGAAACGCGCGCGCAATGCCGATGCGCTGCCGCTGGCCGACGCTCAGGTGGCCGCCGCGCTCGCCCACGGGGCTGTCGAACCCGCGCGGCAGGTTGCGGATGAACTCCCCGGCTTGCGCACGCTCGGCGGCCTCGACGATCTCGGCGTCGGTGGCGTCTCGGCGTCCGTAGGCGATGTTCTCGCGGATCGTAGTTGAAAACAGCAACGTGTCCTGAAGCACGAGGCTGATCTGGCTGCGCAACGATTTTTTGGTGATGCCCCGCAAATCTTGCCCGTCGAGCAGGACGCGGCCCGCCAGCGGATCGTAAAACCGCGGCACCAGCGAAAGCAGCGTACTTTTACCCGCACCCGTGCCGCCGACGAACGCCACGCGTTGTCCGGGCTGGAGGTCCAGGTTGACGCCCTGCAAAATCGGGCGGTCGGCCTCGTAGCCGAACGCGACGCCTTCGAACCGGATCGCGCCTGCCGTCCCGGTGATGGCGACGGCGTCGGGCGCGTCGCGCACATCGTCCTGGTGATCGAGCACTTCGAAGCAGCGTTGCGCCCCGGCGGCGGCACCCTCCAAAGCCCAGGCCGTCTGCGTCAGAGCCTCAATGGGCGCGTAGAGCATCCCGAGGTAAGTCATGAACAGCGTCAGGCTGCCGAGCGAGAGCTGACCGTCGAGGACGTGCAGCGTCCCGACGTAGATCAACGCGGCGGTCCCCAGCGCCATCAGGGTGTTGATGACCAGTGCGCTGCGGACGTTGGTCATGGTCAGGCACAGGTTGGCTGCGAGGCTTTCGCGCGCCTGCGTGCGGAACTGGTTGACCGCCGCCTCCTCGCCGCCGAACGCGTGGACGACCTTGATCGAACTCAGGCCCTCCTGCGCCAGGGTCAGCACGGCGCTTTCCTTCTCCTGGATGGAGGTCGATTGCTGGCGGATGCGCTCCGAAAAATGGTTGATCGCCCAGATCACCAGCGGGACGATGGCCACGCTGATCAGCGTCAACTCCCAATCCATCCGCACCATGATCACGAAAATGCTCACGAGCGTGAGGCCCGAACTGAAGATATTCGTAAAACCCCGGTTATAGATCGTCTGGACGCTCTGCGAATCGTAGGCGACGCGGAACGTCGAATCGCTGGAGCGCCGGGCATCGTGGTACTTGAGCGGCAGGCTTTGCAGGTAGGCGAACAGGTCGGTGCGAAGTTTTAACAGCGCCTGCAAGCCCACCCGTACGAACAGCAGGCTGCTCCACAGCCCGAGCAGCCCCGCCAGCAGCGTCACCACGACCAGAAAAAGCGCGAGGGCCAGTACCTGCGTGCGTGGATCCGGGATTGACCGCAACCAACCGTTCGACACCTGGCTGTGGCCGGGGAAGCGCAGGATCTCGTCCACGATGACCTTGAACGGCCACGGCTTGAGCAGGCTCAGCTCCACGGTCACCACCGAGATCGCCAGCGCCAGAAGCGTCGGCGGCAGGAACGGGCGGTAGTAGAGCAGGACGCGCCGGTAGATGGACATGGCGGGAAATCGTGATGGGAAAAGCTGCGCCTTCTCATACCCGATCCGTCGCGGGGGGCAAGAGGAGGTTGCGGACCGGCGGGTTCTCTGTTAACCCTGCCGCGTCCGCAAGTCTATCCGACGCTCAACCCGCGCAACCCTTCAAAAACTTTTTATGCATCATCTCGTGGAAATTTGGTTCGACTGGGTCCGGGACGGCGGCTATTGGGCCATCGTATTGTTGATGGCGATGGAGAGTTCCATCATCCCGGTGCCGAGCGAGATCGTCATCCCCCCGGCGGCGTTTTTGGCGGCGCAGGGGAAGCTGAGTTTCGCGGGGGTGATCCTCGCCGGGACGGTCGGTTCCTACCTCGGGTCGGCGATTTCCTACTGGGTCGCGCTGGCGGTGGGGCGTCCGCTGATCGCGCGGTATGGCAAGTTTTTCTTCTTGCCGGAAGACAAGGTGGCCCGGGCGGAACGTTGGTTGGAACGCTACGAGGCGGGCGGGATATTCTTCGCTCGCTTGCTGCCGGTGATCCGACACCTGATTTCCATCCCCGCCGGGATCGTGCGGATGAACTTCGCGACGTTCTCGGTGACGACCATCCTCGGCGCCGGGGTGTGGTGCTCGGTGCTCGCTTACCTGGGCAACAAGGCGTTTCAGGTCCAGCCCGACCTGTTCGACGCGCAGCATCCAGAGGCGATGATCAACTTCATCAAGCACCAGTCCCATTGGATCGTCATCATCGTGGCGATCCTGGCGGCGCTGTATTTCCTGATGCTCCGGCTGACCGCGCGGAAGCCGGAAGTCGTCTGATCGGGCGTTGCCAGCGGGGGCGACAGCGTGTTAAGGTACCGCTGTTCTACAACGGGGAGGGGTGGCAGAGTGGTCGATTGCGTCGGTCTTGAAAACCGAAGAGCCGCAAGGCTCCGTGGGTTCGAATCCCACCTCCTCCGCCATCCGGCTACGCGCCCACTTTCTCCAGTTTGGCGTCGGGCTTCGCAGGCTTCTCCGTCCACGAGATTGCCATCGCCTGCGGCGAAACGACCGTTTTTTGCGCCGTGAAATCTACGTTCGGCACGACCGCGCGAATCCGCTGCAACCGACAGACCAGCAGAAACAGCCAATACCGCCAGCGCACGGCCCACGGTGGGTCGGAATGCCCGGCCACGAGGGCGTTGATGGCCGGGGCCATCTGCAGCGGGGCGTTGCGCTCCATGAACACCGAGAAACTGCGGTTGTCGTAAAACGCCAGCACCAGCCGCTCGAGCGTGCGGACGTTGGACCGCAGACGGCGCGTGTACCGCCAACGTGCTATCAGGCTCAGTCCGCGCCCCGCTTGGTGCGCTGCCACGACCTCCCGGGCCGCGAATTTGGCCGACAACAGAGCGAGGAACAGGCCCGTCGAAAACATCGGATCGAGGAAACAGGCCGCGTCCCCTACGAGCAACAAACGCGGCGCGGCGAAGGTCCGCGCGCGGTAATTGTAATCGGCAGTGACGTGAAACTTTCCCCCGGCGGTCGCGTTGGCCAACAAGGCCGCCAGCTTGGGCGACTCGTGCACGATCTTCCAAAAGAGCGCTTCCGGCTTGAGCTTGGCGGCGCGCATCGACTCGGTTGTAACCACGACACCGACCGAGACCCGGTCGCCGCTCAGCGGGATGAACCACGACCAGCCGTCGGCGTGGCGGATGATGATGATGTTGCCGCCCGCCTTCCCGGGCGGGCGGGGGACGTTGTCGAAATGGGAATAAATCGCCACCCGCTTGGCCAGCGACGAATTTGCGGGCGCGGTCTTGATTGGCTTGGCGAAAAGCGCGTCGCGCCCGCTGGCGTCAATGAGAAAACTGCCGTGGACAGATTCCGGTAAGCGGTCGGCGTCGGCCCCCGCTAGCGTGACGGCGTAACCCTCCCGGCCCACGGCCCGGACTTCCGTCGCACGGGTTTCCTGTCGCACCTCGCAACCTAGTTCGGCAGCATGGTCGAGTAGGATCTCGTCGAAGCGTGCCCGCTCGACTTGGTAGGTATAATCCAGACCCGGAACCAACCCTTTGGAAAACTCGACATGCTTGGGCAGGACGCTCTTGTTGCTGACGTGAAACTCCGCGCCGTGCTTGGGTACGAACCCAGCCTGTTCCACCTTATCCCACACGCCCGTTTCACGCAGGATCGCGTTGGCGACTGGCATCACCGATTCGCCGATGTGGAAACGGGGGAAACGCTCCTTCTCTACGATCAGCACGCGCATCCCCTCGCGCGCGAGGTAGGCCCCGGCGGTGCTCCCGGCGGGGCCGCCGCCGATGATGATCGCGTCGTACCGGGTCTGGGTGTCAGTGGAGGCTCGCAAGGCGTGAAAGGCGTGAGATCGCCCGGTAATATGCCCGCAAACGCGCGCAAATTTCAAATACAAATCACTTGGCCACCGCCAACGACCGCCAGGCAGCCGAATTAGCCCCCGAGTTCGGTCAAGATCATCCGGTTCCCACGTCCATCCACTCATGCAACAACTCGACCAAAATCTCTGGGTTCTGCAATACCCGCTCAAGGCCCTCGGTGCGAACGTGCAGCGGCATGTCACGGTCATGCGGCTGGCCTCGGGCCGGGTTGTGGTGCATTCCACGGGGCCGTTCACGCCCGCCGACGTGAGCGCCATCAAAGCCATCGGACCCGTGGGCTGGGTGGCGGACGTGATGCTGCGGCACGACACATTCAGCAAGGAGGGCCGCGCGGCGTTTCCCGAGGCCGTGTTCCTCGGACCGGAAGGGTTTTCCAAGGTGACGGGTTTCCCGACGGTAACGTTGCTGCCGGCGCCCGGCGAGTGGGCGGGAGAAATCGACGTGCTCAAGGTCGAGGGCATTCCCAGCGTCGAGGAGCACGTTTTCCTGCACCGGCCCTCGCGTACCCTGATCGTCGCAGACCTTTTGTTCGTGCGCGATCCCGCAACCTCGTGGTGGACGCGCTTTGTGGTTGGTCTCGTGGCCGGGCGCAAGGACGGACCCGGGATTTCGCGGGCGCTGCGTATGGCTACCAAGGACAAAGCTGCCTTCCGCCGTTCCCTGGGAACCATCGGCCAATGGGACTTCGACCGTATCATCGTCGGTCACGGGGCAACGGTCGCCACGGACGGGAAAAAACACTTTGGCGAGGCGGTAGCGGCGGCTGGTATTTAGCCGCGCCGCAAAAGCGCTGTTGCCGCCACGCGTGAAATTTCCTAAAACACCGGTAGCCACGGTCCGTGATTCCTGTTACGCATGGCGCAACCGCCGGGTACGGCACGGTCGTCATTACTCTAGAAAACCGCCCATGAAAACCGCCTGTTCATCTCGTCATATCCTGTTCGCCGTCGCCATGCTCTGTCTTGCATTGGTAGGTGTTGGTTGCACCAAGGACCAGATGGCGAACAACTCCGGTGCGGCCACCGAGCGCAGGCGCATCCCGCTGGCCCCGGTGAGCACGTTCAGCCCCGGCATCGGCGCGCCCGGCGCGGGCTCGGCTGACACGCGCGGCACGGGCACCGTCGCTACGGGCGAAGGCGACACGCCGCTCGCGGACCCGGACGCCGGCTCGGTCCCCGTTTCCGGCGCAGGTAACACCCCGGGCACGCGCAGAGGTGCCCGTCCAGATACCGGTGCGGTTCCGGCCTCGGCGACGGGCAACACGGTCGGTGGCCGTTTCTAATCCCGACGTGCCGCTGCACATTTGGTGCAACTACGATTTCCGCGAGTCTGTGGCTGCCCGGCTGCGCGCGGGCACTGGCGCGCACCGTCTGACTCTGGTCGATTCGTCGGTCGCGCGTCCCGCTGCCGAGACAGGTCCGCCGGACATCTTGCTCGGGCAGCCGGACCCCGGCTACCTGTTGGCAAACCCACAGGCCCGTTGGGCGGAGATCACCAGTGCCGGCTACACCGCCTACGACCGGGACGATTTCCGGCAAACTTTTCGCACCCGTGGATCGTTGCTGACGAACACCTCGTGGGTTTTCGGCGAGGCGTGTGCCCAGCACCTCGTGGCGATGATCCTCGCGCTGGCGCGTGAGTTACCGCGCTGCCTGGAGAACCAGCGGGGGCAGCGGGAGTGGCTGCACGACGAACCCCGGGTGGGCCGACGGTTTCTGTTGAACGGCCAGACAATGGTCATCTACGGCTACGGGACGATTGCCCGGCGGACGGTCGAACTGCTGCGACCTCTCGGGATGAATTTATGCGGCGTCCGGCGCAAGCCCGGCGGGGACGAGGCAATTCCCATGCTGACCGCCGCGGAGGCCGACGAGCGGTTAGGGGAGGTGGATCACGTCGTTGACATCCTGCCCGCCAGCGATTCGACCGGCCACTATTTCGACGCCAAGCGTTTCGTGCGCTGCAAACCGGGCGCACGATTTTACAACATCGGACGCGGCGCAACGGTGGATCAGGACGCGCTTGTGGCTGCCCTGCGCGCCGGTCGATTGGACGCCGCCTATCTCGACGTGACCGATCCGGAACCACTGCCGGTGGACCACCCGCTCTGGTCCGCGCCGAACTGCTACATCACGCCGCACGTCGCCGGGACGCATGACGACGAAGAACTGCGCTTGGTCGAACACTTCCTGGCAAATTTGACCGCTTTCGAGTCCGGCCAACCAATGCGCGACCGGGTCATCTGAGAGAGTGCGTGTGAACAGACGAGAAGGCAGATCTTGACAGCTCTGCGCGGCTTGCCGGGGCGGCGAGCCAAAGCGTCCTTATTTCAGTTTATCGCACAACTCACCGAACCCGCCGCCTGCCAGCGATTCCAGGACCAGCACGAGATCGCGCAACATCGGGCTGGTTTTGTCAAACGCGCCCCCTTCCTTCGCCATGTCGCTCCGGATCTTGGCGATGGCCGTCTTGATGCTGCCCGGATCTTTGAGTCCTTCATCCAGTGCCGACTCCAGATCGTTCGCGTTGGCTTTGTCGGACAGTTTAAGCTCTTTCAGCAGCCGGTCGGTGAAGTCTTTCATCAACGCCGCCTGGCGTTGGCCGTCGTCGTAAACTTCCTTGACCTTGACCAGTTCGTCCCTGGTTTCCTCGTCGAGCGAGGGGTTATCGTCGAGGTATTTCTGGACGGCGGTAGCTTGGCTGCCATCCAGTTGCAGCGGACCGCCCCCCTTACCGTCGGCCCCGCGCCAAGTGACGAGGTTGGTCAGCACCTTTTTCTGCAGCTTCACGCTCTTGGCCGGGTCGGTGGCCTGCGCCATCATTTCACCGACGTTGCCGAAAGGTTTCTCGTCGCTGTCACCGCGTCGCTTGGCTTCCGCGTTCCAGGGCAGATCCTTTTCCACGTCAAACAGCGCCTTGACGGTTTCCGTCATGTTGCCGTAGGACATGAAGCTCTTGAGGAACGCCGACGGGCTGGTTTGCCGGTCTCCGGAAAGGTGCGACGCCTGCGCGAAATAATCCTGCGTGAACGTCGATCCGTTACACTGCTTTTCCTCCGCGCCCGTCGGCAGGTCGAGACAGAAACGCGGCTCCCCGTAGGTGCAACCCATTCCAGGCGTGGTGTTTTTGTTGTTCCACTTGTTCGAGCTGAAAAGCCACGACGTGAACCCTTCCATGCCGCCCGATTGGAGGTTCGACACGGCCCCGTTCGTGTAGAGCGAGGATACCCCTTGCGTGTCACGCCCGTAGCGGTAGGTCGCCATCAGTGAGTACTCGTCCTTGTGCTCGTCGGAGGCACCCAGGGCCATCTTGGCGGCCACCGTGCCCGGGGCGACGTAGTCGGTGTCGTCGCCCATGAGCAGCTTGGGGGCATCCTTGGAAGTGGCGGTCTTTTTGATCCGCCCCGCCAGCGAGTCGGCGGTAATCGTGTCGGGGTCTTCCCCGTCCCGAATCGCCTGCTGGATGACCGGCCCGAGCATGAAAGCCATGTTGCGACAGCCACCGTAACCGGCGTTACCCTCGCCGGTCGTATCAAAAAGTTTTTCCACCCCGGAGTCCTTCATCATCTTGTTGATGCTCTTCATGGACACGTGGCGGATGGTCAGGCCCACGTCTTGATGCGCCAACGCCAGCTTTTTGACGACCTCGCCGTTTTCATCCCACAGAGCTTGCTTCTTGGCGTCTTTGCCGTCGCCGTCGCTCTGGTCGAGGATGATGATCGGATGATTTTTGAGCGTGAAATCCGACTCCTTCTCGCGGATGGCGATGGCGACGCGCACGAGGTCGGCGGCGGTGCTTTCCAACCAAGGGCAGTGTTTCAACGATTTGCCAGCGGTCGGCAGGACGAAGCTGCTCTTGAGCAAACCTTGTTTTAACTGCAGCGGGTCCTCGACGGCCTTGGCGTGGATTTCGAGCTGCTTGAACGGCCCCAGCGTGGATGGCAGATCTGCTTTCGTCAGTTTGTACGGGCCCTCACCATATTTGGTGACGAACTGTAAGGGGAACCGGCCGAAGCGTTTGATCAGTTGGAGTGTCACCTCTCTCGAGGGAATTTTGACGGCCTTCAGGTCAACCACTGCCTGCTTAAAGAATTTCAGGTCGGCTTCGAGTTCGTCGGTCGAGGCGTTCTCTTCCTGCGCTTTCTTGATCCGTTCCTCCAGATCTTTGATGTTGGTTTCGGCCTGCTCCACGCGCTTGGCGATTTTTTTCCCACCTTTCTCGGCCAGTTTGCCCGCGGTTTCCTCCGCTTCGGCTTCCAGGATTTGTAGGATTTCTTTCACGGATTTTCCCTTCTGGGCTTCCTCCAGCATCCGTTTGCGATCCAGGTAGTTGCTATCCAAGCCGTCCAGCAGCGCATGGAGATCCGTGTTGCCTTCGTTGAGTGCCTTGGCCTTGGCGACCCGGGCTAGGCGCATGTCGCCCTCGCGGCGTTTCATGTCGGGGCTGAAATCGGGTGCCACGTCTTCGGTCCCGAGGTACGAGTTGCCCATCACCTTGACCAAATCGGCCTCTGGCATGTCGAGCGCCTTCTCAATGCTCTCGTCCGTCACGCTCTGGACCTCGGCCAGCGTGCTCAGGGTGCGGGAGGTGAACTTCTCTCGCCAGCCGGGCTTACTGGTGTCCGGCAGGGGGATGTCCGGCACGCCGGTCTGGTTCTTTTGCAGGGTCAGTTTGAAGACGAGCTTATCCGCAAACGCGTTCTGGTCCTGGTCGGTCAGTCCTGCCTGATCCAAGTGGCGCATCAGGCCGTTGACGAGCGCCCCGGTTTCCCCGGAAGGATCGTGCTGGTCGAGCTTGGTGCCCACCCGCGCCAGTTGCGCGGCTCCTTTGACCTGCGCAAAACTCTGCTTGAGATCGGTCTCCTTTTCCGGCTCGTCTTTCATGGCCAGGTAGAGCGCCGAATAAAGCTTGCGCCCACCGAGTTCATCCGCCCGGAACAGATCAACCTGTTGGTCGGGCGGTAGCAGGTTGATGGCCAGCAGCAGCGCCTTGCGTTCTTCCGGTTTTTTGAAGCCTTTGCCCGCGGCCAGCAGCGATTCGAGCGCGATGGCCGACCGCTGGATGCGCGCTTCCGCCGGGTGTTGCCGGACGCCCTTGTCGCGTTTGGTCGTTTTGCCGTTGTAGCGTGTTCCCAGCTGCGTGTTCAGCGTGCGCGCCAAGACGACGCTCCGCTCAACGGGATCTTTCGCACCGAGGGCGCCTTCGAATTCCTTCCGGTCCATTTTGACCTGCTTTTCCTCGGCAGATTTGAACACCAGCGACGATTTATCGCCACGCGCCATGGCCCCGATATCACGCATCCAGTTCTTCGGTGGAAACGGGTCAGGCAAGCGAGGCCCGCCGGGACCAACGGGACCGTCCGCAAAGGACAAGGGCGATTTGTAGAGATCGGTGAACACACCAGCCATGATGTGCTGCTCGAACCACCGCATTTTGGTTGCGTCTTTTGGCATGGGAAAAGAGGGTTGTTGAAGGGAGGGGAGCGCGTGGGCGCTAGCGAGCGTTGCAACCAGTGGTCAGGCTTTCAACTGCCCGGCGATGTCTTGGAGCGTCCGCGACAGCGGCTCGCGGACCGAAACCGCCGTGAACGGATTGGAGTCGATGGCGTTGATGAAGTCGTCCGATTCCACGTAGTCGAGGTAGTCGTCCACAATTTCCCGTGCCTCTTCGTGCAGTGGGGGCAGCAGGTCGGGCGTGGGGGCGTTGTAAGCCTCGTCTAGTTTGTCGCGCAAACGTTCGTCGAAGCCGCCGAGCACTTGCTCCAATTTCTTCAAACCAGACTTGATCGCTCCCAGCTTCGGTTCGTCGGCAAAATCCGCGACGATGGCCTGTTCGAGTTTGGACAAATTCGCCCGCACCTGCCCTTTCACCTTTTCCCAGTCCAGGATGGACTTTTGGTACTGCACGTTGGCACCCGTCGCCTGGCCGGTGGCCCGGCCTTGGGTGGCTGCCGTCGTCCCACCAAGCAGGGATTCGATCCCGTCCAACAACCGTAGCGCGCCCGCAAAATCTTGTTTCCGCGCGAGGACCCCGGCTTCGCTGGCGCGCAGCTTGACCTCGTCGGCCTGCGGCGTTTTGTCGGTGACGGCTGCCAGCACCATCGGCTGGATCAATTTGAAGCGATCCATGAACAGCGTCCTTTCCTCCGGGTTCGCCGCCGGGGCAGCGGTCTGTGTGGCGGCTGGCGTCGCGCCGGTGGCGACGGTCGATGCCTTTTCCAGCAGGTCGCTCAACCGCTGGAACGCCCTGATCGCGTCTTTGAAGTTTGTTTGCTTTTCGTGATAGCTCGCTTCTCCCACCAGGTTCACGATGTCTGCCCGGTTGGCTGGATTTTGCTCCAACCGTTCCTTCAGTTTGGGATAAACGGCGGCTTTCAACTGCTTCCATCGCGCCTCGGAATCGTCGCTTGCGATGGCTGCCAGGTTGGCACCCGCCGCCTCCGCCGGGTCGGTGTCACCAGAAACGCCCGGGACCGTGCTCGCGGCTTCTTCCGGGTCCACGTCGGTTTCGTCGTCCAATACCACATCGCCATCGGCGGTGCGCACGCGCACCTTGTACGTCATCCCGGTCTGGGCGCGGAGCGCACCGGAGATTTTTTTCGCCAAACCACCTGGCACCGTGGCGGCCACGAAGGTGTACGCGTTTTTTTCGTAAATACATTCGCCCGAGGCAAATGCCCCTTTGGCTCCGCCCGCCAGGCCGCGCAACACTTTGCGCGCAGGGCCACCGACGTTGGCTGCCACGAGCACCGAACTCTCTTTGCTGCCGAGGAGCGCGAGAAACTGCATCTGCGGCTTGGGGTCATCACCCGGTTTCGGCGCGCGCGCTTTGACCTGCGCCATCGCCGACAACAGTTTTCCTTTATAATCTTTTTTGTACTGCTCGGCTTCCTCGTCCACCGCGTTGGCGTCATCCTCTTCTTCCTCACCGGCCTCCTCGTCGTCGGCTGGAGTCGCAGACTTTGCAGCGGCGGCGGGGGCACCCTTGGCATGGGCTCTGTTCTTACGGGCTTCCTTGAGGATTTCGTCAAGGTAGCTGACCACGTCCGGCTGGGCCTTGTTGTTCCGTTTGACGACCTCTGCGGTGGTCAAGATTTTGTCGAGGGACTTCAGGCGCGCGGTTGGGTCGCTCTCATCGACCTTGGCAAAAGCCGCCAGCGCTTTGGTCAAGTCCCCGTCTTTGATCCCCTTTTTGACGGCCAACGTTTTCCAGGGAAGTTCGGTCAAATGCTTCTCGCCCATAATGATTTGGCAGGTTCTTCCCTGTTTGTGAATTTTACTCACCAGCAAAAGCAAGCTTAAAACGTCGGCGAAGTGACGTTTACAGCAGGACGCCGAGGCCGCGCTTGCGGCAATACCCATCAGCAAATCCGCGCGGAAGTGCCTTAAGGTGCCGGAGTTGTCATAACCTGCCGGCGGAGCTGCCCGCAGGCGGCGGCGATGTCATGCCCCTTCTCACGCCGCAAAGTCGATTGGACGCCCCGCGCCCGGAGCACAATTTGGAACGCCTGTTGGCGTGCGAGTGGCGGTCTGGTCCACGGCAGTCCTTCGACCGTGTTGTACGGGATCAGGTTCACCTTCGCGTCTAATCCGGCGGCAATGCCCGCCAGCGCCAAGGCTTGTTCTTCGGTGTCGTTGACGTTGTCGATCAGGATGTACTCGAAGGTCAGCTTTTGTTTTTTCCGCTGGTGGTAGTAGCGGCAGGCGTCGAGCAAGACCGCCAAAGGATACTTCTTGTTGACCGGCATGATCTGGGCACGCACGGGGTCGGTTGCGCCGTGCAGCGAGATGGCCAGCCGGATTTGCAACGGCTGGTCAGCAAGCTGGCGAATTTGCGGTGCCAGACCGCTCGTGGAAACCGTGATGCGGCGCGCCCCAAGGTTGATCCCCCAGGGGGCGTTGATGATGCCGATGGCGCGCAGGAGTTGCTCGTAATTCGCCAACGGCTCGCCCATGCCCATGAACACCAAATTGTTGACCTTCTCCCCAGAGACCTCTTCGACGCGCAGGATCTGCTCGACGATCTCGCCCGCCTGGAGGTTGCGCTTCCAACCGTCTAGTCCACTGGCGCAAAATTTGCAGCCGTAGGCGCAGCCGACCTGCGTCGAAATGCAGAGCGTGCGGCGGTCGCTGGCCTCGCCGTAGAGAGCGGGGGAGGCGGGGATCAGGACGGTTTCGATGAGCTGCTGGTCCGACAGCCGGAAGAGGTACTTCTGGGTAGTGTCGTCCGAACCCAGCCGCCGGACGGTCTCAATTGTGCCCAAGGTGAAACGTTGCACCAGCATGGCCCGCAGCGAGGCGGGCAGGTCGCTCATCGCGTCGAAGGAACGAGCGCGCTTGCGGTAAACCCAGTCCAGCAGTTGCCCCGCCCGGAAACCCGGCTGGCCGACTTCGGCAAACCTGGCCACCAACTCCTCGCGGTTGTACGAGGTAATCGGCTCGGCCACAGGAGCCAGCGGGACGGATGGAGCGGACGGCGGCACGCGCCAATATAGTCGAGATAGGACCGCCCGTCACGTTTGGATCGTAAACAACCTTCACGATGAAACCGATGGAACCCATGAAACCGATGGAGCCGATGAAGCCGTTGCACACGACGCGTTGGTGGCCGGAATCACTCGGCGATAGTCCCGGTTCGGCGGGCGGCCAGAACGAGATGCGCTACGCCTACTTTGCCGATAAGAGGCGGCTCGTGGTCGATGAAGGCGGCGGCAAGGTTAGCACGTTCGATACGGGCGGGCACGAGATCAGCGGTGTCCAGCAGGACCAGTCGGGCGAGGGGCGGGGACTCGTCTTCACCGGCGGCGGCAAACCGTTGAGCCTGCGCGACCTCAAGCGCGTCTCCGAATAGCCTCAGCCTACGAAGAAATACGCCAGCGCCAGGATCGCGTAAACTCCGAGCAGCAGCACGCCCTCGAACCAGGTCGTTTCGCCGTCGCGCGAGATGGCGTTGACGACCAACGCCACGGACGCGAACGAGATCATCTCCAGAGGACTGGAAAAAACGAGGTTCATCGGGTGTGCCGTGAAGTGGGAGAAAATGACGATCAGTGGCGCGACCAAAAGCGCGATTTGGATCGTCGAACCCACGGTGATCGTCATCACCAGCCCCATGCGGTCGCGGCGCGCAAAGTAAATGGCCGACACTTTCTCCGGGATGTTGCCCACTACGGCCAGCACGACGATGCCGAGGAACACCATCGACAAATGCAGGCCGTGCGCAGTTGCCTCCAGCGCGCCGCTGATCAGTTCGGACTCGACGGCGGTCAGGACCGTTGCGCCCAGCAATACGCCGATTGATACCGGCAGCGACCAGCCTTTTCCGGTTTCGTCGTCGCCCGTTTGCTCGACGGCGAACATGTCGCGGTGGGTGACCAGCGTGTAAACGAGGTTCGCCGCGTAGGTGAGGATCAACACGCCGGACACCGCGAGGCTCAGGTGGTCGTTGAGTTGCGCTACGTTGCCCGCTTGCGGGCTCCGTTGCACCGTGTAGTCAAACATCGCGGGAAGCAGCATGGCGACCGTGCAGAGCATCAGCATCGCCGAAAGCATCGAAGCACTTTCCTTTTTGAAGGTTTGCTTGTCGCGTCCAATGCTGCCGATCACGATGGCCAGACCCAAGCCCAACAGGCCGTTGCCGATAAACGCGCCGGTGATCTGCGCCCGGACGACATCCACCGCACCGGTGCGCAGGATAAAAATCGCCAGGATCAGTTCCGGCGCGTTGCCGAAGGTGACGTTGAGCAGGCCACCCAGTGTGCCGCCAATTTTGTGCGACGCCTCTTCAGTGCCGAGGCGGATGTAGTCCGATAGCGGGATGAGCGCTCCGATGGCAGCCAGAAACACCCAAGTTGGCGAGGCTCCAAAGTAGGCCAAGCCGCCCGAGAGCGGTATCAACGCCAAAAGAGCACGGACGAACACGCGGCAATTAGCTGGTCAACCGACGATGGATCAACGCGGAAACCAGCTCAGGCGTGGTCGCGGTCGTGAACCTGGGCCGGGGGACTGGTAGCCTCCACGGCAGTCAAAGCCTCCAGGATGCGATAGGTATGCTTCGCACCCTTCGGCACGACCCAAGAATCGCCTTCGTTCAAGAGTAGCGTCTGGCCTTCGAGGTGCAATTCGGCTTTGCCCTTGACGACGTAGCCAACCGTTTCGTATTCCCGTGCGACTTCCGGCAGGGCTTCACCGGGCTGTTCATCGCTCCAGAGCCGCATGGAAAGCGATTTCCCGCTGGCAAGGTATTTTTGACCGAGTTGACCTTCCGGGGAGTGGGAGGAGGAAACTTTGGTAACGCTGGTGTCGCTCATACGACATCTGAAACGGTCCATCCCACCAGATTGGCCGTCAAACTCTCCGCTGCCTGGTGATTGGTCAGTTCAGGCGTTTGAGTTCGGGCAAGCTGTAGCTTTCCACGACGCTGCGGTCGTTTTCGTCGAGGTGGGCCGCGTCCAGAAAAATCTCGCGCGGATACTCCTCGAACTCGACCTTGTGAAAGCCGTCCACGGGCTTGCCGAGGGCGTTGGGCAGATCCTCCAGGCTGTTGATGTTTTGCCCGTTAACCTTGGTCACCACCAAATATTTCAAATCCTCCAAACCGATGTTGCTCGCGGACGGAAGGACTTGGCTGAGGATGACGATCCGTTTGCGGCCCTCGGGCACCACGGTGCTCTGATAGCGGTCCAGATAAACGAGGCGCTGCGGGGCTTGCTTCTGCCATTCGCCGCCCCATTCTTTGAGATACTGCCGGGACAGTTCCTCGAAGATCAGCCCGTCCACGACGTAATAGCGCGGTGGCTCGTCCACCACGTAGGGCTGGCTGACGTAGCTTTGCGCGGCCTCGTGGGTGATGGTGGTTTCGAGCGTCTGCACCACGCCATCGCGGGAAATTTTCAACGGCAGCTTGTCCCCTGAGAAGGCGCGGGTGGTCACCAAGTTCACGAGCGCGATGCGGCCATAGAGTTTGTCCTCATAGTTGCCGTCCTGATCCACCGGCGCACCAGCCAGTTCTAGCACCACGTCGCCCTCTTTGATCCCGGCCTTCGCCGCAGGACCATTCGGCACCACGTTCGTGACGTACACGCCGCCGGTC
>CAXTBX010000111.1:0-15566 GCA_964242205.1 uncultured Chthoniobacterales bacterium | reverse complement strand
CATCCTGGATACTCACACGATTCAACCCGCTGGCAACACACGGTTCATCACCACCTGTTTCAGATGTCAACCTGGCGGTCCACCTTGTACGGGACGCCTTTCTGAAGAAATTTGATTCAGCGGCGGTTCTAACGAACGATACCGACTTGGTTGAACCAATCAGAATTGTGACGCAAGAAATCGGCCTGTCGCTAACGCTACTGATGCCTAATACTCAACCGTCTGCATCGTTGGCAAAATTTGCGACCTCAACCAGGCATGTACAGCCCTATCTGGGAGCTTGCCAGCTTCCCGGCCAAATCGTTGTCCCCGGTAGGAAACTTATTGTTAAACCGGCAGGATGGTAAACCGGCTTGCAAGTATAGCGTTAGCCATCGTCGCCCCGGAGCAGTACGCTCCCTCGATTTTTGCGTGCAAAAACGAGTCGCCCGCTACATAAATGGGTAGCTCGTCCTCCCGCGTCAACCGCAGTCCAGCCGCGCCCTCCGCCCCGCGCGGCACGTTCGCAAACCGCCAGCGATGCACCTGCCGGTCAGGCAGCCCTGTGATCCAGCCGCCGACGATCTCCCCGGCACGGGCCACCATCCGGTCGGCGGCTTGCTTCAGATCCCCGTCCTGCCACTCGCGCGAGAAATCCGGGCTGCCGTGCAGGACAAAAACCTGCTGCCCGCCGTCCGCCGCGCCGCCATCGCGCTTGTCGGTGTCTGCGCTGATCCAGTTCAGGGTCCGGTCACGCAACTGGATGCCCTGCCACGGCGTCCGCGGGGCGGAACCGCGCAGTAGCACCGCCAGCGTCGGCGCATATTCCACGGCAAGCAGCTTGTCCAGTTCACGCTGGCCCAGCATGCCGCTCAGGCCTGACACATCGAGCAACGCCAGCGTCTGCGGCGTGGGCATCGTCAGCGCCAGTGCATACCCGCCGGGACTCTCCTCGCCCGCCGGTGCGCCCTCGACCTCGGCCCGCCAATAACCACGCCCCTGCCGGTCCACGCCGCGCCGCAGCGCCGCCACGCGCCCCCCGAGCCGCACCGTCTCCGGCGGCAGCGCGGCGGCAAGGTTTTTGCCCAGTGCGCTCATGCCCCGGCGGCAGGCGTAGCGCGGATGGCCGTCACCCTCGCTCCCGCGCAGACCATGCTCTTCATCCCACCGGTGAAAACCGTCCGTCCACCGGAAACAAACGTCCTCCGCCAGCCAGCGGTCCACCTGGGCGCGAAACTCCGGGCTACGCGCCGTGAAGAACTGCGCGCCGTGGTCCACCGGCACGCCGTCCCAACGCCGCGTCGCCGCGCGTCCGCCCACGCCCACGCCCTTGTCGAGCACCACGACGCTCCGTCCGGCGGCGTGAAGGTCGCCCGCCAGCTTCAGCCCGCTCAGACCCGCGCCGACGACCAGCACGTCTGCGATGGAAGATTCAAGATTCAAGCTCCAAGCTTCAAGGAAGATTCAAGGAAAGAAAGCCGGAAAATGCGCTGAGCGTCCCACGGAACGCCGGGAAATTTGCCGCAAGTTGTGATACCTTGGTCGTACCATGAAGAAGCGTCTTTTCGCCGGTTGCTTTGCCGCTCTGCTCGCCCTGCTGCCGGTGACCGCCGCCCGGGCCGAAGCCACCAAACCGGGCTGGACCGATGACGCCATTGCCGCCCTCAAGACCGCCGAGGCCGAGAAGAAGATGCTTCTGATGGACTTTACCGGCTCGGATTGGTGCTCGGTCTGCCTGGAGATGAATCGCAACGTGTTCAACACGGCGGAATTTAAAGAATACGCCAGGGCGAACCTCATCCTGCTGGAACTCGATTTCCCGAAGAAGCGGGCGATCAAGCTGGAGACGCTCCAACAGAACGAAGAACTCAGGCAACTTTTCGGCGTGGAGGGATTACCGACGCTGATCGTACTCGACATCACGGGCAAACCGGTGAAAGCGTTTCTCGGCGTGCCGGATGGCCCGAAGCCGTTCATCGCGGAGTTGAAGAAGCTCAAGGGCTGACGCCGGGAAGCACGGCGCGCCAGCCGCGCGTTTGCAGTTCGGCCAACAGCATCCGCAACGCGCGGACATTGGGCGCGTCGCCCGCCGGGCCGCGCCGACCCTCGTGCAGCAGCGCGATGCCGCCGGGTCGCAGGTCGCGCAGGATGAGCCGGACGGCCTCGGCGGGATCGAAGCCGCTCACGCCGTCGAACCCGCGCGCCGACCAGCCCACGACCGTCAGACCGTGCGCGCGGGCAGCGGGATGGACGAACGGGTTGACCATGCCCACCGGCGCGCGAAACAGGCGCGGGGCCGTGCCCGTGATGGCTTGGAGAGCGGTCTGGCAACCGGCGATCTCGCGCTGCATCCGCCCCGGGCCGAGGCACCAGAAAGTCGCTTGTGGATGGGTGTCGGTGTGGTTACCCACGCCGTGGCCGCGCCGGACGATCTCGCGGATGAGTTCGGGATGGGCGCGCGCGCGGTCGCCGCGCACGAAGAACGTGGCCCGGGCGTCGGCGGCGGCCAGAAGGTCGAGCAGGCGCGGGGTGTCGTGGGGGTCGGGGCCATCGTCGACCGTCAGCCAGATTTCGTCCCGATGGGAGGGCGAGAAACCCGTGATGACCGACCCGAATAGTTGGTTGTTGGGCCGGAGCGTGCCGCAGAGCAAAACTCCGTGTACCAGCAGCGTCCAGGCGGTGGCCAAAACACCAGAAGCCAGGGAATGACCGTAGGCAAACGGCAGCGCGAGCGGCAGCATTATGCCGAGCGCAAGCAAGAGGACGGTGGACGGTTTCAGGACGAGAACGGTGGGATGCTTCGCGCCAAGGTCGCCAAGTTCGCCCAGGAGGGAAAAGAAAAAACGGCGGTGAACGTGCCAAAAGCAAAAAGGGACGGCCCGGAAGCCGTCCCTTTCGTCGAGACTATGTCAGGAGAGCACCTTACGCGGCACGGCGGCGGCGAACGTAGCCCGCCAGGCCCAACGCCCCGGCCACGCCGAACATCGCCCACGTCGTCGGCTCGGGCACCGCACGGATCGTGCCGTCAATCGTGAAGAACGAGGTGTCCAACGTCACGCCCGGATCGACCGTCGCACCCGAGGTGTTGAACGTCACCGTGCCCACGCTGATCGTGCCCCAGTCGGCGAAGTCGATGATCGTGCCCGCCGAGATGGAATAACCACCCGTCGTGGCGATGAACACCGTGCCGTTGAGCGTGAACAGGCCGCCGACGTTGAGTTGGTCGCGGCTTACGTTGCTGGCTGCCTCCAGATAGAGGCTGCTCGTCGTGGCCGAACTCAGCGTGAAGTTACCGTTGAAACCAGCCGTGCCAATGGCGCCGATGCCCGCCGTGGCGGCGGTCAACGCGGCGGGGGTGTTACCCGGCGAGAGACGGCCGCCGATGCTCGTGTTGCCGCTGGTCGTGAAGCTGCCCGCCAGGGTGCTGAACACCGTCGCGCTGGCCCCGCCGACGTTCACCGCGCCCGTGCCAAAGGCCGAGCCGCTGGTGTTGTTGGCGTAGATGGCAGAGCTGTTCGCCGCCGTGCCCGTATTGGTGAAACCACCGGTGAAGGTGTTTCCCGTTGTGCTGTTCAGCGCAATGGCACCGGTGCCAGTCTTGGTGAACCCGCCGTTGCTCACCACGCCGTTAAAGGCCGTCAGCGCCGTGTTGCTGAAGGCGAGGCTGCGCGGGCCGTTGAGGTTGGCGGCGCCAGTGAAGGTCAGCGGGGCGGTGCCGCCGAAGGTGGCGGCGGTCGTGGACGTCAGGAACAGCGGGTTGGCCAAGGTCCGGGCGGTGGTGCCCAGGCCTTGCAGCGTGCCCGCGCCGGTGACGTAGATCGGCCCGGTGCCGAAGGCCGTGTCCGAACCGGCGACAAACGTGCTGCTGGCCGGGAGAGTCGTGCCGCCGCTGTAGCTGTTGTTCCCGCTGAAAACGTCGTAACCGAAGGTGGTATCAATGATTCCACCGGTGCCGGTGATGTTGCCGGCAAAGGTAATCGCGCTGGCGGCGGTGTTGGAATTCCCGTAGATGAACAGGTTGTTCGTCAGGGCCACGTTCCCGTTGAGGGTGAACGTGAAGCCGCTGCCGTTGGCAATGTAATTGGTGCCGGTGCCAACCGAGCTGATGTCGCGGTTGAGCGTGGCGGCGGCGGTGGCGGCCAGGCTGGCGTAGTTGACGCCGCCAGCCAGGACGATGGTGCCGCTGTTGCCGAAGACGCTGGCGTTGCCGGCGGCGGCCACCGTGCCGGAGAAACCGACGTTGCCGGCGTTGATGGTCGTGTTGCCCGTGTAGGTGCTGGCACCCGAGAGCGCCACCGTCGCGGTTGAGGGCGTGGCGGCGGTCGCGCTGGTGTAGATCACGCCGCCGGAGCCGGTGACGGGACCGCTGAGGTTCAGCGTGCTGGTGTTGGTGATGACGCCCGTGGCGGTGCCGAAGTTCAGCGCGGCGCTGACCGTGCCCGTCGAGTCAACCGTGGGCGAGTAGAGAAACGCGCCACTGGTGATGTTGATCGCGCCGCCCGAGAGCGTGGCGGCGGCGGCCGGGGCGAAGAGGACCGCGTTGGCGGTCACGTTCGCGCCGGCGGCAGTGTCGGTCGTCAGACGCACGTTGTCGAGGTTGCTGACGCCGAATGCCGTGGCGTACTCGGTGGTGGGGTCCAGCGTGCGGAAGCCGTTGGCGCCGTAAGTCACGAACGAGCTGCCGGTCACGGCGGCAGCGGTGTTATTGCCGTAGGCGTAGGGCACGATGGAGATCGCCGTGCTGCCCGCGCCGCCGCCGCCGCCGGTCAGGGTCGGCGCTGCGGTCACGTAGATGTTGGCGACGCCGGCGCCGGGCGTGCCGCCCAGGCCCGTGCCGCGGAAGGCGAGCGTGACGTTGTTCTGGCGGGTGAGGCTAGCCATCGTCAGGCTGTTGGCCGCCGAGGCGCCGGGCGTGACGAGGAAGGTGCTGTAGCCGCTGGCGGCGGTGACGGCGCCAATCGTCTCGGAAGAGGCCGCGGTGGCGTTGCCCGTGGAGGTGAAGTTGAGGCCGCGGATCGTCATCGGGGCCGTGTCACTCAGGCGGTCGATAACGTTGGTGCCCGTGTTGGTAAGGGTCAGCGATCCGGTGAGATCGTAGCTCGAAGTCGTGGTAATGCTGCCAGCACCGCTGAGCGCGAAGTTGGAAACGTTCTGGACACCCACCGTCGCGCCCGTGTAGGTGTTGGCCGCCGTCAGGTTGAGAGCGACGTTGGCAAAGCCGGCGTTGGTCAGCGCGCCGGTGCCGCTGATGACACCGCCGAGCGTGGTGGCGGTGTTGGTGTAGATCGTGCCGCCGTTCGAGCCGAGAGTGATGGCGCGGGTGGTGGTCAAGCCGCTGGTAGTGTTGGCGAAGAGCGCGCCGCCGTTGAAGGAAATGGCGGTGCCCGCCGCGCCGAAGACGCCGTCGCCGACTGCCGCCGTGGAGGAGACGGCGAGGATGCCGCCGTTGATCTGCGTGCCACCCGCGAAAGTGTTGGTACCCGTGAGGGTGACCGTCCCGGGGCCCGTTTTGATCAAACCGGCGGTGCCGCCGCCCGAGATCGGCGAGCTGATGGTGTTAGGCAACTGGAAGAACGTGGGCGTGTTCGCCGGGGTCAGGGCCGCGTTGAGCGTCAGGCCGGTGCTCGGCGCGATGATGCTCGTACCCGTGCCCGCAGCGAACGCGATGCTGAAGGGGGTGTTATAAGTGATCTGCGAAAGCGTGGGCGAAACGTTGACGGTGATCGTGGTCGTGCCAGCCACGGTGCCAGGAGTCGCGCCGACGTTGGCGTTGATGGTCGCCGTGCCGCCGCCGTCCGGGTAAGGGCCAGGCACCCAGGGCGCGGTGCTGTAGCTGTAGGTGGTGGTCAGCGGCGTCAGGGTGCCGCTGGTCTGCGCCAGGGCGCCGGAGACGCCGGAACCGAGGAGAAGCGCCGCGAAACCCGCGCGCGTGAAAGCCTTTTGGTAGGATTTTTTCATGAAATTGGATGCCCGAAACGATTGCCCGACTGCCCTGGGACGGCCTTGCCCGGGTCGTATGCCAACCCGGCGCGCAACCCGTAAGTCCGTGTTTTTCTGTGTAAGCGGCGGGATGTTGGCGGGTGTTTACCCCAGAGGCAAGACAAAAATACACAAAAGTTTCCCGGGCGAGACAAACAACCCTCTGCGAGGGAACGGGTGAGCACGAGCTGCGGGCACGATGGATTCCACCACGCCACAGCAACCCCTTATTGCGCCGCGATGGTCACCGTCGCCTGCCCGGCGCTGGCCACGGGCACCAAGCGCGCCGGGGACAACGTCACCGTCACCGTCTTGCCCGCTGACTTGGGCCGACCCGCCGTCGCCGCTACCTTGATCTTTGCCGTCGCGCTGCCCGCCGGGATCGTCACCCGCCCGGTCAGCGGCACGTAGGCGCTCCAGGGCTTCGCCGTGCCGCCCACCGTGTAGGCCACCTCCAGCGGCGCGGACACGTCGCCCACGCGCGCCACCACGAACCTGCCCTGCTTGCCACCCTGGTACGCCACCGGTTTGGCCGCCGTGACGCTGATCATCGGCGCGTCCGGGTTGATGGTGGTCACGGTGTAGCTGAGCGTCTGGTTCACGCCGTCGATACCGACGTTGTCGAGCGTCACCCGGTACGTCTCGTCGGCGTCGGGATCGACCACGTTGGCGGGCAGCGTCCAGACGAGCGTGTTGTCGCCTTCCATCAGGCCGCCGCCCGCCGCCGTGGTCTGGTATTCCAACACCTCCTGCGAAACCGCCAGTCCCACGCCGTTCTTGGTGACGCTGACCGACGCGCGCGAGAAATCGGCGTTCAGGCGGCTGTACGACCAGCGGCGGTACACCAGCGCCGCCGGGACGTAGCCCGCCGGGGGCCAGCTTGCCGTCCGGGGATGTGCCGCCGTGCGCGTGGCGACGCTGGTGACCCAGGTGGCGTTCGTGCCGGGGAACGTCCAGCCGTCGCCCGGCACGGCCCCGACGGCCATCGTCGTCTGGGCGGGGTAGAGCAGCCAGCGGCGGTGGCCCACGCCGAGGTTGTTGTCCTCGTCGTCGGCGACAAACTTGTCGATGGCCAGCGCGCCTTCGTCGCCCTGCCAGTCGAGCCGGATGTCGGAGTTGGCGCAGGCGTCGGCGGCGTCGGCGGTGTAAAACCGCCAAGTGGCCGGGGGCGTGTGGGAAATGTTCTGCTGGGCGGCCATCATCAGCGCGGCCTGCTGGCACTTGGCGTTGGCGGCGGCGTCCAGGGCCACGTCGCCGTTGAGGCCGCTCATCGCGCGGAAGTAGTTGATCCGGCGCAACGCACCTTGGCGGAAGCCGTCGCTGAGCGTTCCGGCGGCGCCGGTAGTCAGGCTGCCGGTCCATCCGGGGTCCAGCGCGACGGAAGCCTGGTAGTAGATATGGTAGTGGTTGACCACGGCGGCGCGGTCGGTCGTATCCAGCGCGGGGACGGGGGCTTGCTGCTGGGCGCGGGCCGGGTGGGCTGAGGGCAGGAAAACGAGGACGGTCGCCAACGACGCGAACACCAGTTGGAAAAGAAAATTCCGGGGGGTCATGCGAGGGCCGCTATCTTTGCCGAGAACGGGCTCTTCGGATAGCGATTTTACACAACAATTACACTGTTACGGGGTGGGATTTGCCAAGTCCTGACGATTATCAGAACCGTTTGTGACACGACTGTTGGCCCGGCCCTCCTTGGTTGCCCAATTTACCGTGCTGGAATGGTCCACGGACGGCTGCGGAGCGCCGTCAGCACATGTTTTGGCAGCAGGTTCACCCGTGCTTGGCAGCGAACTTGCTTTTGTGCTTATAAAGTGAGTTTTCGCGGTTTGACCCGGGTCCTGCTCCTCGCCGGAGCCAGCCTCCTGCCCCTGCGGCACGGCGGCGTGCTGGCGGCTGCCCCGGAGGTTCACGCCACGTCGCCGACCGCCGCGCTCGATCCTGGCCAGATCGACGAACTGCTCCGGCAGGCGCATGATTTGGAGGGCAACGACACCAATCTGGCCCTGCAAAAGACACGCGACGCCCTGGCAGGGACACCGGACACCGCCGCCCTGCGTCCGCGCCGGTTGCAAGGGCTTTTGCAACTGGGCCGCCTCCTGCGCCTGCTTAACGATTACCCCAACGCGCTCAGGGCCGCCGAGGACGGCATGACGCTGGCCCGGGAACTCGGGGACCAGCACACGCTGGGCGAACTTTTCCTGCTGCGCGGATTCGTCGAGTGGAACCAGGCCAAGGTGCCCGAGGCCACCGTCTCCATGATGGAGGCGGCCCGCCTAGGCGATGGGCTGGACGACAACGCATTGCGCGTCGGCGCGCTCTACGGGCGGGGGATCGTCCGGGGCCGTACGGACGATCTCCAGGGCGCGTTCACCCTCCTCCGGGAGGCGCTGCGGCTGGCGGAGACGACGCACGACGCCCGGCTCGGCCCGGTGCTCAACAGCCTGGGCGTCGTCCATCTCCAACTCAAGGATTACCCGCAGGCCCAGGAACATTTCGAGCGGGCGCTGGCCATCCTGAAAGACGGCACCAACCAGCGCACGACGGCCTACGCGCTGCTCAACCTCGGCCAGATCGCTACCGAGACCGGCAACCAGGACGCGGCGGCCAGGTATCTCGACGCGTCTGCCGCGCTCTGCGAGCGGTTCGATTTTCGGCGGGGCCTGGCGGACATCGCCTACCTGCGCGGGGCGCGGGCGCGGCGGTTGGGCAAGCTGGACGAGGCGAAGGGCTTCCTGGACGGCGCGCTCGGCCTAGCAAACAAGCTTGGCAACCCGGACCTGTTCGTGTCGATCTACGAGGAATACATCCAGACCGAGCAGACTCGGGGGGATTACCGGGCCGCGCTGGACAACACCCGCAAGCTCGCCGAAAAGCTGGAGGCCGTCCGGGGCGAGAAAAGCCGCCGCCAAGCCTCCGAAATCCAGGCGCGCTACGAGGCCGAGCACCATGCCCGGCAGATCGACCGGCTCAAGCGTGCGCGTGATTTGCAGCAGGCCGATCTCGCCATCAAGGGTGCCGAACTGGGCACCTCACGCTGGATCGTGGTCAGCCTCGTGCTGGGCGCGGTCACGCTGGCCGCGCTGGCCAGCCGCCAGCGCGCCCACGCCCGGCTGTCCGCGCGGCTGCTCGCGGAGACCCGCGCCGCCAAGGCCGTCGTGGAACGGGCCGACGCCCACAAGACGGAATTGCTCCACACCGCCACGCGTGACCTGCACGAGAGCGAGGAGCGGTTCCGCAGCGCGTTCGAGCACAGCGCGCTCGGGCTGGCGCTGGTGGGCCTGGACGGGCGCTGGTTGCGTGTCAACCAGGCGCTCTGCTTGATCGTCGGCTACACCGAGGCCGAACTACGCGCGCGCGATTTCCAGTCCATCACACATCCTGACGACCTCGCCGCCGATCTCGCGCTGGCGGCCCGGCTCGTGGCTCGCGAAATCGACTCCTACACGCTCGAAAAACGTTACCTGCACAAGGAAGGCCACCTCGTCTGGATCCGGCTTGACGTGACGCTGATGCTCGAACCGATCAACGATGCGCCCGGTTACTTCATCTCGCAGGTCCACGACATCACCGAGCGCCGCCGCGCCCAGGAACAGCTCCGCGCCGCCAAGGAAGAGGCCGAGGGCGCCAACCGCGCCAAGAATGCGTTCCTCTCGCGCATGAGCCACGAGCTGCGTACGCCGCTCAACGCCATTCTCGGCTTCGGGCAGTTGCTCGAAGGCGAGGACCTGGGCGAGCGTCAGAACCAGAGCGTCGCGCACATCACCGACGCCGGGCGGCACCTGCTCGAACTCATCAACGAAGTGCTCGACATCGCGCAGATCGAGAGCGGCCAGTTCAGCCATCAGTCCGAGGCGATCAACGCGGAGGAAGCCGTGCGCAGCGCCGTCAACCTGATGGAGCCGCTGGCGCGCGACGCGGGCATCGAGCTGCGGCTGGAAACGCCCGCCGACGCCGCGCCCGCCCCGGCGTTCATCCGGGCCGACCCGCGCCGCCTGCGGCAGGTCGTGCTCAACCTGCTCTCCAACGCTATCAAGTACAACCATCCTGGCGGCGAGGTCGTCGTGCGTTGCGTCCCGCGCGAGGGCCGGGTGCGGGTGGAGGTGGCCGACACGGGCGCGGGGATTTCGACGGCGGACATCGAGCGGATTTTCTCACCCTTCACGCGCCTGTCGGCGACGGAGAGCGTTCACGGCTCGGGGTTGGGGTTATCGGTGTCGCGGTCGCTGACGGAGGCGATGGGCGGGATGCTGACGGTGGTCAGCACGCCGGGGCAGGGGAGCACGTTCGCGCTGGAATTTGCGCGGTTGTCGGCGGAAGAGATCGAGCAGGGCAGGACGCTGGCGGTCCAGGACATTTCTCCGGAGATTTTCGCCGCGCTCCAGCCCGAGACGAGCGTGCTCTACATCGAGGATCAGCCCGACAACCGCGAGCTGGTGCGGCAGATTCTCGCGCAGATGGACGGGATGCGTTTTGCGAGCGCCAACAACGGTCAGGACGGCTTGGCGCTGGCACGGCGGGAGCGGCCCGACCTGGTTTTGCTCGACCTGAAGCTGCCGGACATGACGGGCGTGGAAGTGCTGCGGCAGTTGCGCGCGCAACCGGCGTTGGCGGACGTGCCGGTGATCGTGATGAGCGCGGACGCGACGATGCAGCATCTCGACGAGTTGCGCGCGCTCGGGGTGGTCGAGTATCTGACGAATCCGTTCGATCTGAAGGAGTTTTGCCGCGTGGTGGAGACGGTGGTGGCGGTAAGATAAAAAGCGGGGACGGAGCAAGGCCGGGTTTAGAGTGCGTCTCCGGGCGCGGCGGCAGGGGCCTTTGACACGGCGGCGGCGAAACCTGCCACGCCCAAACTCTCCCGCAAAAAACTTCTTGTCATCAACGTATTTTCAGTAAATACTGAAAATATATGAAGGTCAACGCCGCCCCTGATCCCGCCGCCGCGCTGGCCGAGGCGCGCGACGCGTTTGTGACGGAATGGGGCGCCATCGGCAGCGCCTGGGGCATCAATCGCACGATGGCGCAGATCCACGCGCTGCTCATCACCGCGCCGCAGGCTCTGACCACCGACGAGGTCATGGCCGACCTCAAGATCAGCCGAGGCAACGCCCACGGCAACCTGCGCGAACTCGTCAGTTGGGGCCTCATCCGCAGCGTCATCCGCAAGGGCGAACGCAAGGAATATTTCGAGGCCGAAAAGGACACGTGGCGCATGTTTTGCATCATCCTGCGCGAGCGCAGCCGCCGCGAACTGCGCCCGGCCATGGGCGTGTTGGAAGAATGCGCCAAGCGCACGCGCGACATCAAGGGCCGCGAGGCCGCCGCCTTCAGCGCGCAGATCAAGGGCCTGAGCGATTTCCTGCAGATGGCCGACGGCGTGGTCACCAAGGTCGCCAGCAGCGAGCAGAGCAAGATCGTCCCCTGGGCACTCAAACTCCTGAAGTAAAAAATTTTGCCGCAGACTTTCAGTTTATCCTGAAAATACAAGAACAACCAACAACCGAAAACCACCATGACACCCGTCGTTTACACCTACCTCGCTTACCTGGCCATCAGCATCGCGCTGACGGTCTGGGTCGCCAAAACCCTGCACAAGAATGGCCGCATCTTCCTGGTGGACAGCTTCGCGGGCAACGAGGCGTTGGCGGACTCCGTCAACCACCTGCTCGTGGTCGGCTTCTACCTGGTGAACATCGGCTTCATGAGCCTGGCGCTCAAGAGCGACACCAAGCCGGAGGACCTGCAAGGCATCCTGGAAACGCTGAGTCTGAAGGTCGGCTGGGTCATGCTGATCCTCGGTGCGATGCACTTCTTCAACCTCGCGGTGTTTTCCAAGATGCGCCGCCGTGCGCTGCTGCACAGCACGCCGCCCCCGGTGCCCCCGCAAGGCCGCGTGGTCGTGGCAAACTGAAAGCCCCAGCCCCCCAAGTTTACGGCACGACCACCGATGAAAACGCTCTACGTTTTGTTCGACAGCCAGTGCGCGCTCTGCCGTCAGTGCCGCCGTTGGCTGGAGCGGCAGCCCGCATTCCTGGAACTGCGTTTCCTGCCGCTGCAATCGGAGGCCGTGCCCTGCATGTTTCCGGGCATCGAACACTTCCAGCCGCGTGAGCAGTTGGTGGTCATCAGTGATGAGGGGGCGGTCTACCAGGGCAGCCACGCCTGGATCATGTGCCTCTATGCGCTGCGGGAATACCGCGAGTGGTCGCAACGACTGGCGACCCCGGCGCTGCTGCCGTGGGCGCGGCGGGTGTGCGAACTGGTTTCCGACAACCGGTTGTCCGTCTCGCGCTGGTTCCGCACGTTGGACGACAAACAACTGGGCGGCGAACTGGCCGCGCAACGGTTGAGCCCGTGCAAGGACGACTGCCACTGCGGCGGTTGACCTCGGTAGCGTTTTCACGCGGGCTGAGAAGCGGGAAAGTCAGCCACTTGGCGCGGTAATGTTTTTCGTTACCGGCGCGAATTGCAAAACGCGCGCACTTGCCGTCTATTGCCCGCGCTCGCTTCGCCGATCCTCCGACATGCCCTGGTTCCATTTCGACCCCCCGAGCTTCGCGCTGTCCTTCCTGAGCGTCCTCTTCGAGAGCGTGCCCTTCCTGCTGCTCGGCGCGTTGATCTCCGGCCTGATCGAGGTCTTCGTCCCGGCGCGATGGATGACCAGCATCCTGCCCAAACAGCCGCTGCCCGCTGTGTTGCTCAGCGGCCTGCTGGGGATGATCTTCCCGATGTGCGAATGCGGCGTGGTGCCGGTCATCCGCCGTCTGATGAAAAAGGGTCTGCCGGTGTCCTGCGCCGTGACGTACCTGCTCGCCGCGCCGGTGGTCAACCCCATCGTCGCCGTGAGCACCTACGCGGCGTTCAAGGGCCGCTCTCCGGGCGAAACCACCTGCTACCGCCTGGTTCTGTCCTACTTCGTGGCCGTGCTGGTGGGTTTCATTGTTTCGCGCCTGAAGGTGGAGCAATTCATCCACCCGCGCGTGCTCGAAACGTTGCCGGGCCGTGCCGGACGCACACGTGGTTTCCGCGTCGGCGCGCTGGCGGGCAGCAGCGGCGGCAGCGTGGCAGTGGCGCCGTTCAGCCTGGAAGGCACGCCGGGCGGCAGCGGCGGCGACCCAGCCCTGGCCGCGCTCGACGCCCTGGAGCACCAGCTCAAGCCCTCACTCGCGCGGCGGCTCCTGGCGGCATGCCAGCGGGGCGCGAACGACTTCCTTGACGTGGCCGTTTTCGTGGTGATCGGCGCAGCCCTGGCCAGCGTGTTCAACACCGCCGTCAACCAGCAGCAGATCATCGAACCGCTCGCGGCAAACCCCTGGACGGCCACGCTCGCGCTGATGGCGCTGGCGTTCGTGGTGGCGGTGTGCAGCACGTCCGACGCGTTCATCGCGGCGACGTTCACGGCCTTTCCGTTCAGCGCGCGGCTGGCGTTTCTGGTGTTTGGCCCGGTGTTCGACCTGAAACTGATCTTCCTTTATTCGCTGGTGTTCCGGCGACGTTTCGTCCTCGCGTTGGGGATTGGACTTTTCGTGCTGATCGGCTTAATCTGTGTGCGTCTCTCGGTGGTAATTTCGTAAAGCCAAAAATCAAACGTCAGAACGTTTTTTCCACTTCCGCCTGCTCATGAAGACTCTCTCCCGTGCCCTCTCGCCCATCGCCCTGTTCGCCTGGGGGGCGCTGATGCTTTATTTCTACGTCAGCGGACGCCTCGCGGCCTACCTCGTCCCGGCATACCGCCCCGGCGTGGCGGTGGCGGGTGTGGTGATGCTGGCCATCGCGGTGGGCCAACTCTACAGCCTGCGTTTCGGCGCGGGCTGGCAGACGGCGAGCGGCCTGTTCGCCGATGGTTCGGACGAACTTTCCTCCCCGACCCGCGTGCGCGCAACGCAGTTCCTCGCCTTCGCGTTGCTGGTGCTCCCGATTTGGGCGGCAGTGGGCTTCTCGAAGGATGCCTACGCGGCCACGGCGATGCTCAACCGAGGCGTCGTTAGCGATGCCGCCAGCCTGCCGGGCAGACCCTCCGTTGCGCCCGCCGCTGCTGCTCCCGCCACCACGGCTTACGAGCCGCCGCTGCCCGGCGCGACGCCCGTCCCGGCGGACAACGCGACCCCGTCCTCCAACGACGCCGAGCAATACCTCAAAAAGACGGCGGACGGCCACATCATCACCGAGGTGACAGACCTGCTCTTTGCCTCCGAGGATGACACGATGCGTCCGGTGTTCGAGGGCCGGACCATCGAGATGATCGGCCAATTCCTGCCGGTGAAGGACACGACGGATGGGCGTTTCCAACTTGTGCGTATGTTTATGGTGTGCTGTGCGGCAGACGCGCGGCCCGTGGGCATCGCGGTGCTGCCGCCGCCCGCGGCGCAGGCCAAGACGGCGGATGCCAAGCTGCCGCCGGAAATGACCTGGACCAAAGTGGTCGGCACGGTGACCTTCCCGTTGGAAAACGGTCGTCGCATCCCGATTGTCCACGCCCAGACTGCTGTCCAGACCGACCCGCCCTCCGAGGCGATGCTTTATTGATCGGCGATGGACGAAGTCAGCCGCCCAGCTCAAACGCTCGGCTCGACGCGATGACGCCAGTATCCGGGCTGCCGACTGCTGTGCATGACCGCATAAATTGTGACGCGCTGATGACGCGTTTCCCACCGGTAATAGATAACGAAGGGGAATCGTTGGAGAACGTAGCGTCTAATCTCAGGGTCTTCGACGATACGCCACTTCGTAGGCTCTGCTACCAAGGTGGCAACAGCCGTCTCTACCGCCATTGTGAACTGATCAGCGACCTCTATCGGTGCCTCATGGAGGTAGTGAAAAGCGGCATCCGCGTATTCCAAAAGTGCGTCGGGATGAAACTGGTAGCTTGCCGACATTAGTTGGCTGTGCGTCCAGCCTTCACAAGTTGGCGAACTTGTGCAAGGGCCTCCCCCCCCGGAATGAGCGTAACCTCGCCGGATTCGACCTGCGCGATCCGCCGCCGGACCTCGGCGAGTTGAGCCTGTTCAACGTCGGTTGGCATGTTCCGCATAAGTCTTTCCACCAGCCGATCAGTGAGGTCAGCACACTCAAGAGGGGAGAGTTGCTGCGCCTCTTGCAGAATACGAGTGACGGCTTGGGTCATAAAAGCATGGTACAGGAACGTAGGAGTACGAGCAAGAAAACAGCTGAACTGTAACATTCCTCAAAAACTCGACAGCGGCGGCAGCCACGACCCGCTCAATTGCGGCAGCGCCGCTAAGGCGGCTTCGTACACCCTGGCCACCTCGTGCGGGCCGCCGATGGTCATGTTGAGGTCGTGCAACGCGCCCTCGCGCAACCCGTAGATCCAGCCGTGAATGGTTAATTCCTGACGGCGCTCCCAGGCGTCGCGCACGGTGGCGGTCTGGCAGACGTTGACGACCTGCTCGATGACGTTCAGCTCGCACAGGCGGTCGTGGGCATCGGTCCCGGTGGGGACGTTGGCCAGCGCCTTGGAGTGCTTTTCGCGGATGTCCTGCAAGTGCCGCAGCCAGTTGTCCACCAGCCCGAGTCGCTCGCCGCGCAGCGCCGCCTTGACGCCGCCGCAACCGTAGTGGCCGGTGACGATGATGTGGCGTACCTTCAGG
>CAXTBX010000110.1:0-15611 GCA_964242205.1 uncultured Chthoniobacterales bacterium | reverse complement strand
TTCCATGCCTCGCAACTGCCGCTCCCGCGGACATTAAATATCTGAAGGTCTATAGTTACCGCTTTTCTGGTTTGGGTTCTTTCGTCAAATATTGGTGGCGTAAGAGATAGACTTCTCTCGTCCTTCTGCAAATATCGGTTCACATCCCTTTATGCCTTCTCCCCTCGCCAACCACCGTCCCGCCCCCGAAAAACGCCGTTTCCGCAGCGAGGCCGTCGAGGCCATGCTCGCAGAGGTCGCTTCCCATCTCCCTGACCCGGATTTGGCCACACTTTTTACCAACTGCTTTCCCAACACGCTCGATACCACCGTCGATTTCACGCCTGCCGAGCAGAATAATGGCGTCCCGGACACCTACGTCATCACGGGCGACATCGACGCCATGTGGCTGCGCGACTCCTCCGCGCAGGTCAACCCGTACCTGCCGCTTTGCTCGCGTCACGACGCGCCGCTCGCCGCGATGATCTCCGGCCTGATCCGCCGCCAGACCCGCTGCCTCACGCTCGACCCCTACGCCAACGCCTTTTACAAGGAGCCCACCAAGGTCGGCGAATGGAAGACCGACCTGACGGACATGAAGCCCGGCTTGCACGAGCGCAAGTACGAACTTGATAGCCTCTGCTATCCCATCCGGCTCGCCCACCAATATTGGAAGATCACTGGCGACAGTGCCCCCTTTGACCCCGCCTGGCGCGACGCCATGCGGATCGTCCTCGCCGCCATGCGTGACCAGCAGCGCAAGGATGGCAACCCGGGCAAATATCGCTTCCAGCGCACCACCGCCATGCAGAGTGACACCGTCGCGGGCGCGGGCTGGGGCCTGCCCATCCGGCCTACCGGGATGATTTGCTCCGTCTTCCGCAACAGCGACGACGCCGCGTTGTACCTGTTCAACGTCCCGGCCAACCTGTTTGCGGTGGGGGCGTTGCGCCAACTCGCGGAACTGCTCACCGACACCACCGGCGGCGGGACGGACCCGGCACTCGCCACGGAGGCGCGCGCGCTCGCCGACGAGGTCGAGGCCGCCGTGCAGAAACATGGAATCCGCGAGCACCCTGTCCACGGGCTGATCTACGTTTACGAGTGCGACGGCTACGGCAACCACGTCTTCATGGACGACACCGGCCTGCCCAGCCTGCTGTCCCTTCCGTACTTGGGTTATGGGAAGGCCACGGACGCCATCTACCAGCGCACGCGCGCCTTCAGTCTCAGCACGGACAACCCTTACTTTTACCGTGGCAAGGCGATGGAAGGCCTCGGCAGTCCGCACACCGCGCCGAAGAAACTCGTCTGGCCGCTGGGCGTCTCGACGCGCGGTCTAACCTCGACGGATCACGACGAGACCCGTCACTGCCTGCGCATGTTGAAGACAACCACGGCGGACCTCGGGTTCATGCACGAGGGGATTAACCCGGACGATCCCGCCGATTTCACGCGTCCGTGGTTCGCGTGGTCGAATTCGTTGTTCGCCGAATTGGTGCTCAAGACCTACCGCGAGTGCCCCGATTGTTTGCACAACTTGTAGGTCCGTGGCGGCAGAAAGGTTGCTCGTGACCGCCGGGCACGATGGCAACACCCTGCCGCGCAGCAGCCTAATTGTCTGGTTGTAGGGCAACGGTCCCCGTTGCCGACAGATCACGCGCGCCTCCCAGCGAGAAGGGAGGAAGATGCCATGAGCAAGGAGCGCAATCGGCGTCGGCAGCGGGATCCGGTTGCCTTACAAAGTACGGCCACCTGCGGCGGGGAGGGCGGCTATTGGCCTAGGACCATCACGCGGTAGAAACGCTGCACGCTCGGGGCCGTGTCGTCATATTGCACCGTCTTCGCCGTCGCCGTGGCCGGTACGTCGGACAAAGTGTTCCAGTTCACGAGGTCGGCGCTGTACTGGATCGCGTAATGTACGTTCGCGTTCGCCGTGAACGACACCCGGAAGCCGCCGCTGATAGCGCTCATGTCCGCGTGAAAATAGCTCGCCGCGCTCTGCGGGTCGGTCCCGGCGAGGTATTCCTGTAAATTGGTGAACCCGTCGCCGTCGGCGTCCTTAGCGGCGTCCGAAGCGTCGAACTTGTCGAGGCCGTGCGCCGTTTCGTAAGCGTCGGGGATGCCGTCGCCGTCACTGTCCACGATGGCCGTCTGGCCCGTGTTAACCGCGCCGGGCGTGGGCAGGTTAGCGGCCCAATTCGACGGTTCGTTGCCGATGACCGTGCGGCTGATCCTTTGCAGGGTCTTTCCGCTGCCATCCGTCTTGTTGGACCATGGCGCGTTGTCGGCGTAATGCACGCGGTCCACCATAACCGTCGTGCTCACGCCGTTGATCGTGGCCGGATAAGCGATTTCGAGCTTCTGCGAACTGTTGCTCAGCTTGGACGAATATGGGCCGTAGACGCGCGTGGCGCTGGTCAGGCCATACTTCGTCTGGAACGCGCCGAGCAGCGCGGTGTTCGCCGGGTCGAACGACACGAGCAGCACATAATCGCCGGGGCGGACCGTCGTGCCCGCCGCGAACGTGTAGGCGCTGTCGCCCTGCAACTGCCAGCCGCCGACGTTGAGTAGACCGGTCGTGGGGTTGTGCAGCTCGATGTATTCGTCGGCGGAATCGTCGGAGCCGTCCGTGTAGTCCACCGGATGATACATGACCTCGTTGATGAGCAGCGGTGTGGTGACGGAGGCCGTGTTGGCCGCGCCGAGCGTCGCCGACGCCTCGGGCCAGAACTCCAGGCCGCCCGTGACGGCCACGCGCCCGAACGGCACACCTACCGGGGCCGCGCCGTAGCTCACCTGCGAGCGATAGCCGGTCAGCGCGCCCGTGCCGTCCACGGCGGACAGATACAGGTCGCTGCCGGTCGCGCCCGGCAGGAACGGGGTCGCCGCGCTGGATAAGGTCGCCGCGTTGACGACCTTGTAGGCCCCCACCGCGAGGCTGGTGCCCGCCGGGAACTGGTACTTTTGCAGGCTGGCCGCGTCGTTGCTCAGCCACCAGCCGGAGATGTCCACGGCGCTGCCGGACGTGTTGAGCAGTTCTACACTCACGTCCGCCGCGTTGGCGGCGTTGGCCAGGACCTCGTTGATGACCACGGCGGCCTGGAGGTAGTTGGCCCGGGCCGGGCTGGGAGTGTTCACGAAGGACGTGATCGTGCTGCCGCCGTCGGGCAGGCGGCCCTGCGAGACGTTGGTCGTCTGCGCGCCGAAGGTGATCGTGTCGATGGTCGTCGCGGCGTTGGCGGCGGTGAGGACGAGGTTTTCGCCGCTGCCGCTGAGCTTGAAGTTCGCGTGGTTGCCGCCCGCCGTGCTGCCGTCGGCGTAGAACCGCGTGAAACCCTTGCCCGCAATGAAGGACAGCACCGGAATCTGCGTGATGGCCGGGGTGCTGGGCGTGTCGCTCAGGTACAGGCCAGCCATGGCGACCGGGTTAGCGTCAGGATTGTAAATCTCGAACCAATCGTCGCCGGACGCGGGCGAGGCCATCCACTCGTTGACCTTGAGCGTGGTCGTCGCGCCAAGCGTGGCGGCGCTGTTGGCCGTGCCGGGCGTGGGCTTGTTGGCCGTCCAACTACCGGTGCCATCCGTGACGCGCCCGATGGACACGTCGGGGGCCTGCGGGCCGAAAAGCACGCTGTCCACGATGGTCGAACCGTTGAGCAGCAGCAACGTCTCGCCTTCCTCGGCGTTCAGGCCGAAGCCGCTGTGCAGGCCGGGGGCCGCCGTGTCGCCATCACACCAGACGATCAGGCGCGCCCCGGCGGCCAAACTGGTGCCCGCCGGGAAAACGAACTTGGTCAGGTTCGCGGGATCGTCCGACAACGCCAGCCCGTCGAGCGTGTAAGCCGTCGTGCCGTTGTTCTTGATCTCCACGTAGTCGGGATTTGCTGTACCGTTGAGGGCTGCCGTGCGGTTGTCAGCCAGGACTTCGTTGAGCACCAGCGTGCCCGCCGTGGTGGAGGCCGTGCCGTAGGAAAAACTGGTCTCCGGAGACACGACGCTGGTGTGGCCGTTGGAGTCGATGTACGAGGCGCGCCAGTAGTAGGTCTGGCCGTAGGTCAGGCTGTCGAAGGGCACCGGGAACGAGGTCAGGTTGGTTGTGCTAACCGTGCGCAGCAGCGGTTCCTCGTAGGTGCCGGTGGCACCGCGGATTTCCCACTTCGTCGAGGCGTGGGTGACGCCGCTTGTCGGGTGCGAGAAGGCACTGGTGAGCAGGTTCGTCGCGGTGAGGATCTTGGCCCCGGCGGTGGGCGAGGTGTTGCTGGGCCGCACGGGCTTGGTGTAGGTGCCATACTGCGCCAAGCCGAGGGCGGAGAGCTTGGAATTGATCTGCGAATTGACCTGCGCCTGGCGCACCTTGGCGAAGTTGTACGCCACCGTGAAGCCATTGGCGCTCAGGTTGTCCGGGTCACAGAACGAGTTGTTCAGGTCCCAGAGCTTGGCGAGGAACGCCACGCGGTTGCATTTGTAGAACGTGTCCTTCCACCAGTTGACGCCGTCGAACACGGTGGCTGCGCCGTACTCGCCGCCGAAGATGGTCTGCGTGTAGCCGCCGTTGCCGGTGCCGGTGGACATGACGCCGTCGTAATCCCAGCCGAGGTGCGCCCATTTGCCGCTGTCGCGCCGCCAGTGGTACTGGTTCTGCGCGCCGTCGTCCCAGATGCTCATCCACTCGCGCAACGCCATCGACAGAACCGTGGTGTCCACGTCGTAGGTGGCGTTCCACCAAGCCTTGACGTTGGTGTTGTTGGTGTCGGAAACCGTGTGCGTACTGGGCGTGTCGCCGCGCGCGGTCCACATGCCTTCGATCAGGTCGCGCATGGGTTTCGGCCCCATCCATTGGTTGCTCTCCGCGCCGTAGGTCCAGTCGTAGCGCTGGAGCTGCGTCCACTTGGAGTTCGCCACCACCGGCGCGTGGTCGCCGCGCGTGTAGGGACCTTCGAGGTTGTTCTGCGAGGCGTCGCGGTTGCCCACGTCCTTGTAGAGCGTGCCACTGGCCTCCTTGGCCACGCCGGGGTTGAGTTGTTGCTGCAAGTCGTGGTAGGCGTCGAGCATGTCCTTGCCGTACTCGCCCTGCTCGCCGTGGACCTGGTTCGCGGCGCTGTTGAAGTACCAGTTGACCTGCTGCATCTTCGACGATGGCAGGTTGAGCAGGCGGTTGAGCTTCTGCGCCTCGATGAACTCCGTGCCGTGCAGGGTCTCGAACCAGGCGTCCTGACCATTGAACGGGTTATTTTTCGGGAAATGCAGCTTGTAGGAAAGGTCGGTCGTGGCGCGGTGGTACTTGCTGCCGTGGTAGCGGATCTGGATGTCCCAGAGCTGGCCGTTGCAGGCGAAGAGGGCGGGCTGCGTGCCGTCCCAGAGCGGCGTGGTGGCCGTGACGGTCGTGCCGTTGGCAGCGAGGGCGGTGGCGTCGCGCGGGACGCCCGTGGCGCTGCTGGCCGTGGCGCGGTTGGGGTTCTGGTTGATGTTGGTCGCCATCTGGGTCAGCGAGGCGGTAGGCACCAGCACGTCGTAGGTCGGCAGCGTCTGGCCAGTGTGCGCCGTCGGCGTGACGAAGTAGCCCCACCACGTTTCCTTCGCGCCGCCCGTGCCGATGGGCGCGACCTGCGGGTCGTCCGCGCGCGGAGAAACGGTTTCCAGACCGTCGCCCCGGTTGGCCTTGATGCGGTATCGCACCGGCGCGCGGTCCACTTGGCCGGGGATGCTGGCGGTGTACCGGCCGTTGCCGAGGCTGGTCATCACGACCGAGGTTTTCGTCTCGGTGGTGGAGTTCACGTCGTCCACAAAATATTCCAGCGTCACGGTGTCCAGCGTGACGCCCGCCGTGGCCGCCGTGGCCGAGAACGTGCAGTTGATCGTGACGGCGTTGGACGCGCGCACGATGACCGCGCCGTCGGTGGTCTGCGCGAAGTTCTGCGCGATGACGATAGGCTTGGGCACGGTGCGCGTAACCGCCTGCGCGCCGCCGGGCGTCGGGCCGCTGAGCGGCGAGGCCAGCCAGTTGGCCGGATCACTGGAAGACCACGCCGCGCTGACGCGCTGTAACGAGCGGCCCTTGTACTGGTACGTCGTGTCGGCCACGCCGCTGAACTGGTCCTGCACGCCCATCGAATCCGGCGCGCTGGTCCAGGGGAAGCGCGAGTCGTAGGTCACCGCGTCGATGACGTTGCCTGCCGTATCCTTGACGCGCACGGTGTCGCTGGTGTTGCCCAGATAGCCGGAGTACGGTCCGAGCACCGTGCCGCTGGTCAGGCCATAGACCGACTCGATGCGCGCCGGGGTCTTGGCGATGACCTTGAAGCCGCCCGCCGCGACCGAAGTGTTCGCCGGAAACGTGTAGCCGATGCCGCCTGCCAGGGTCCAACCGCTGATGTCCACCGTCGCCGCGCCCGCGTTTTGGATCTCGACGAACTCGTGGATGTCGTCCGCCAAGTTGAGGAAAGGCGTGCCGTCGGCGTTGAACGCCGGTTCCTCGACGGGATGGTAATGGATCTCGCTGACGGCGATCTGGGCGTGCGCGGTCGTCGCGGCGGCAAACCAGGCCGCCAACGCGAGCAAAAAGAGGATGAGTAGGGAAGCGGGACGTGGCATGGCGTTGAAACGGGGAAAAGTGACGTGCTCCTTGGAAGTCGAGGGCGTGGGCCGGACCTGATCGATCTGACCGGACAGCAGGCGATGCGGTGGGGATTTTTCGGGTCGAAAACCCCTCGGAACAAGCATTTTTACCAATCTTTTACATTGGCATGAAAAGCCGGATTGCCCTCGGCGGAACCCGGTGGATTCAAAGGATGATCGTCATGTTCGCGGGTGCCGGATGCCTCGTTCGCAAGACAAAACACGACCAAAGAAGCCTGTCTGCCTGCCCGGTACGAGGGTAAGGTCAACGCCGAATGTACGAGATTGCAAACGACACGGCGGTAAAGGCTTTCGCGACAATGCCGTCCGAGAATCTTCCGTCGCCCTGTCCGGTCAGGCAACGGGACCAACGCCGATGAACCGCCTAGCGTACCCCGTCGACGTTGGCCGCCAAGCGTTTGCCGTCTTGGCTGGCCGCCGGATCGAGACCGCCCCGGCCCGCTGGGTCGATACTGGTCACCGTGTAAGTGAACTCGCGGGGCCGTCCGGCCACGACCACGTTGGCGATGCGCACGCGGTAGGTTTCGTCGCCGGTGCGGCTGACGACGTTGCCGGGCAGCGTCCAAACCAGCGTGTTCGCCCCGAGCGAGACACCGGAGCCGTCAGCGGCGGACTGGTAGGCCGGGCGCGCCTGCGCGACGGGCAGCGGACAGCCTTCCTTGACCACCTGCACCTGAGCGCGGTGGAAATCCGCACCGGGCAGCGAGAAAGACCAGCGGTCGAACACGAATTCGGCGGGCACGAAGCCGCGCGGCGGCCAACTGACGGCGGGCACGACCGGCGCGGCGGCGGGCAGCGTGCCGTCGTTGTCCACCGGGATGAGGCGTGGTGCGCCGTCGGTGATCCAGGTGACGTTGGTGCCGGGATGCAGCGGGCTGTTGGCAGGGACGATGCCCGCGCCCATGACCGTGGCGACCGGGTTGAGCAGCCAGCGGCGGTGGCCCACGCAGGCGTTGAGCGGGCCGGGGTCGGCCATGTAACGGTTGATGGCGCCCGGTCCTTGATCGCCGCGTTGATTCAAATTGAGATCCGCGTGGGCGGCGGCGAGGGCGGCGGCGGGCGTGTAGAATTTCCAGTCGCGCGAGGGATCGTGGGCCACCTTGCCGGTGGCGGCCATCATGAGCGCGGCCTCCTGGCAGCGTGCATTGTTGACGGGATCGAACACGACGTTGCCAGGCAGACCGGCCATCGCGCGGAAGTAATTGATACGACGCAGGGTTGCGCGGAGGTAGAGCGCGCTGACCGCGCCCGCGATGCCTTCCGCGACGCTGCCGGTCCAACCGGGCGCTACACCCTTGGAAGACTCGTAATAGAGGCGGTAATGCTCGCAGACCTGCGCGCGGTCGCGGGTGCTGATCGGGGGGACGCCGGCAGTCTGGGCCTGACCGGTGGCGAGTAGGCAGAGCAGGGGTAACAGGCGGAGAGGCAGGCGCATGAAAGCGCCGGATTATGTGGGGAAACACCCGGAACGCAATCCGCATTACGGTTTGCTCGCAGACAAAATATCAGGCGGCTTTGGGTGGTTAAATTTTGGGGCAGGGAGGGCGGTCACTCGCTGTCTCCTGGAGGTGGATGGCAAAGGGCGGGCGCGGTGGGTTTTACGGCTGCGCCACGAGTGTTTTGCCAGCGCGCCTGTAGGTCATGATCCACCTACCCTTACCCCTGCGCTCCCACCAGCTCCGGCGCTCCCTCCGCCACCGCAACCTCGTCCCCCAGCCGCCGGTCCGGCATCAAATAGTTCTTCACGTAATCCGCCACGGCTTCCTTGAGCGGCGTCGTCTCCACGACCTTGCAATACCCACACAGCTTGGTCAGGTCCGCCTGCGTGTGGTACTGATACTTCCCGCGCAACGCCTCGGGCATGTCGATGAATTCGATCTCCGGCTCCCGGCCCATCGCGCCGAAGATCGCCGCCGCCAGTTCCACCCAGGTATGCGCCCGGCCCGACCCAACGTTGAACAACCCGCCCGCCGTCACGGTCTCGGCCAGCTCGATAGTCAGGTTCACGGCGTCTTTGACGTAGAGGAAATCCCGCCGCTGCTCGCCGTCGCGGAAATCGGGCCGGTGGCTCTTGAACAACTTGACTTTGCCCGTCTCCACAATCTGCCGGTACGCCTTATGGACTAGCGAGCGCATGTCGCCTTTGTGATCCTCGTTCGGCCCGAACACGTTGAAATATTTCAGGCCGATCACCCCATCCAGAAACCCGTGCCGCGCGGCGTACAGGTCAAACAGGTGCTTGGAATAGCCGTACATGTTCAGCGGTCGAAACACGCTCAGGTCGTTCTCCAAATCGCTCATCCCCGCCAAACCATCGCCATACGTGGCGGCGCTCGACGCGTAGACGAATCGCGCGTCGTGCGACAGCGCCCAGCGCGCGAGGGTCTTGGTGTACTCGAAATTGTTGCGCACGAGGTAACCCGCGTCCTTCTCCGTCGTGGACGAACACGCGCCGAGGTGGAACACCAGTTCGATCTCGCTCAGCGCGGGATCGTCGGACTCCACGCGCTTGAGCAATTCGTCGGCCTCCATGTAGTCACGAAAGCGGAGTGGCGTGAGGTTGCGCCACTTGTCGTCGGTGCCGAGAAAGTCGGCGACGAGCACGTCCTCGACGCCGCGCTGATTGAGGTCCCAGATCAAGGCGCTGCCGATAAATCCGGCGCCGCCGGTGACGAGGATTTTGCTCTCCGTGGAATCAAACGCTTGCATAGGGCTTACCGGTCAAAGGGGAACGGGAAAAACTGATCTCTACAGTGTAGTTCGCATCCCCCGGCGGTGGCGAACGGATTTTTCTGCCGCTCGCGCTGGTAAACATAGGTAGGCAAGTCCCTCCAAGGCCTTCCCTGATTGCAAGATCAACGAAAACCAGCATCCAAAGCAGCCTACGGCCCAAACAGGGCAGACCTCGGAGAGGCCTCCCTATCTGGTCCTCCTTCCCCTCAATGCCCCTGGCTCAACACCGTCCCGATGTTCACCGGGTTGAACACCCCGGTGATCACGTGCAGCAACGTATCCTCCTTTTCCCACGGCAGCACGAAATTCGCGTTCCGCATGTCCTCAATGTGGATGTAGCGCACCTTCTTGATGACGTTGTTGCGAATCGTCAGCACGCGGAAACCTTGCATGACTGGGTCGGGTACCGTGTTGTCGTTGAAACGCTGGCACGGGTCGCTCGGCCCGAGCGCGGCGGTCTGCGCGAGGATGGGCCGGTGTTGTTGCCACCACGCCGCCGGGTCAGCGGCGCTGCTGAGCGGCGTCAGGTACGCCGGGATCGTCAATAGCTCGTAGGTCGCCGGTTGATTATCGAACGTGCCGTGCGCAATCGCGGGCCGCGCGTTGTACGGCGCGTTCGGCACGACGTTGAGGTGGATCTTCCGGTTCTTGTCGCGGTCGGACGGATCGCAGATCACCGACGCGAAATAGTTCGGGGGGTTTTCCGTGTAGAAATCCATGAAATACTGCATCTGCCCGGCCCCCGCGTCCCAACGCACCCGGTATTCGACCCGGTCGTGGTGATGCCCGCAGAGCAACAGATCAATCGGGCGCGCCAAGCCCACACCCGCGCACGCCTTCAGAAAATCGAGCGTGTTGGTCGTGGGAATGCCGAAGTCGAAGCTCTTGACGATGTCGCCCGTCTTGAAATACGGCGTGCCGCTGTATGACCATCCATCCTTGGCCAGCCCGTTCTGGTTGACGTAGTTCTTGGTCAGATTTGGGTCGGTAGTGGGATGTTCCGTCTCGCGCAGGTAATACTGGTAGGCCTGCTTGGGTGCTAGCGGCGGCAGGTGGATGCCCAAAATCACCAACCCGCTCTGGCCCGCCTCGTTGACGGCCTGCCGGACGAGATTGATGTCGTCGGGCTTGAAGCCCAGCGAATTCGGTGCGCCGCCGTTGAGCACTTCCGTCGTGTCCCCGGGCAGGTCGCCCGCCAGGTAGTTGTAGAAGAAACTGGCGATGTCCCCCGTGTCGTCGAGCTTAGGAATGCCCGCGTCGCCGCCGGTGTCGATGACCACCAGCCGGTGCGGCCCGAACGACACCTTGTACGTGCGCGGGCCGAAATACTTGGTGAAGTACGCAAAATCGCTCTCCGTGCCTTCCTTCAGGAATTGGATGGCGTCCTTGATGCCGGGGCCGATGATGCCCAAGCCATACTCGGGATAGTCGTCGCTGTGGCTGATCAGCTTGCACTGGATGTCCTTGGCCTCGCCCGCCGTCAGATTATAGGTCCCGAAGTTGTCGAGCCGTTTGTTGACCCCGTGCAAAATGTTGATGCGGCAGATCAGGTCATACGGGTTCACGCGGTAGTCGTGGTTGCCGAACGTCGTGAAGATCGGCAAAAGGAGTTCCTCCCCGGCGGGTACGCCGTCGTCGAACGGCTGCCCGAGGATCATCCGCCGCAGGCGCGCGAAATTGCCCGAAAAAGGATCGTCACCCGCTTCGATGATGAAATCCACCAGGTCGCCCGTCGCCACCACGGCATCGGCCAGCCCCGCCGCGTGCAGGTGGTTAGCGTAGCGGATAAAATCGCGCAGCGCCTCGCGCGTGTTGGCATACTCACGGGCGGCGATATCCCGCCCGCAACTGAGGAGCGTCTGCCGGAACTGCTCGTTGCGCTTGGAGAGGTGCAGGTCGGTGATATGCAGCAGCCCGAAGTCTTTCCAAGCCGCCCGCGTGTAGAGGCAATGCGGCGACACCGCGCAGTACGGCTGCGGGTTGGTAGTGGCCACCTCCAGGTCGAACAACGTGCTCAGCGGCGTCGTGGCAGGCGCGTTGGGGGAGAGTTGCAGGTCGCACTTGGCCGTCACGGGCGTGTTGACCGTCGCGGGCGTGATGGAGGCCACCACGGGCGTCAGCGGGATGCGCACGTCGCGCCTGCCGGTGTTGACCAGCGAGAGCCGCCCATTCCACAGGTCAAACAGCAGTGTGGGCCGCCACCGCATCAGCGCGTCGAAACGGTCGCGCGGCACGTCTTGATAGACCAGGAAATCGTGCAGCACGGCGTGGCCCACCACCCCTTGGTTGATCGGTCCGGCCCCGCCCGGCCCCAGGTTCCCCGGCGTGGCGCTGGCGGTTCCACCGAGGTTGGCGGGCATCGTCGGTTGTCCCCCGACGCTGCGCAGCCCGGGGTCCATCACCGTCTGCGCGGGCGGCGGCGTGGGATCGAAGATCAGCGGATTGCCCAGCAGCGGCGGACGCAGTTCGCCGAACAGGTAGCCGTTAGGGATCGCGTTCGTGGCCCAGACGACGCCGCGCTCGCAATAGATCGCCTCGCCGCCCGCCACCGGCATGTTCGACGACAGCGGCAGGCCGTAGGCGTGGTCGAACAGATGAAACACTCCCGCGAGGCCGCCGGTCAATTCCCGGCCCTCCTTGTAATGCTGGTACGCGCTGCCGCTGAGCACGCAGCCGCCCGTCCCGGGCGTCCAGTAGATCGCGCCCGTCTCGAAGATGCTGAACGGCACCGGGGCCGGGCTGGCCTTGGTTTCGTCGCTCAGCGGAAACCCGAAAAGGCGCTTGCCGCTGACGGGGTCGATACCCGGGCCGCCGTGCTTGATGTACAGGGCGAGGATGCCGCCGTGGACCTCACGAGCGGAGTCGCCCATGACCGGGTGGTAATAGATGTTGCCGCCGGCATATTGTCTGTACACGCCGCCGTAACCGGCGTCCATGTCCGGCGCGCCGGGATGGAGATCGTTGCCGAGGTCGAGGTTGTGAGACTTGAGCTGCGCATACTTGTCGGAGATTTTGGACATATGGGTTGGGGTACGGATGGATGGACGCCGACGGGTCGCCCTTGTGTCGAGCGTGACAACTCAACCTGCCCTTGGCAAGATGTATCTCACACAAATTGAGCATGATGCTCGTTACACAACCCAGGCAAACCTCCCTTCCGCCTTCCCTTCCCACAACCCACAACCCACAACCCACAACTGCATCCCCCCACTTCCGCCTTCCCTTACACCCACTCCGGCTCCACGAAATGCGCTGCCACCATCCCACCCTGCTTCAATAGCCGCGCGAACAGCCGCACCGCGCGCTTCTCTTCCTCGCCCAGCCCGTACCGGATGAACTCCGTCAAATACTTCCGGCTGATTTCCGCCGGAAACCGCGTTTCCGCCGCCACAATCTCTTCCACACGCGCCTCTCCTGCGGCGCGCCACGCGCGCAACGTGCTCCCCGCTGCCCGTGCCGTTGCCTCCGGCACATCCGCCCGCACCAACCACGCGGCGAACACGAACGGCAGGCCCGTCGCCCGGCCCCATTCTTCGCCGAGGTCGAAATACCGGTACCGCGCGCCGTGCCGCAATCGGAACTCGATGGCCGGGTCGCCGATCACCAGCGCGCTCTCGCCCGGCTGCAACGCGTCCGGCGGTCGCCCACCCGCCACCGGCACGAGGCGCGGGTGCAGCCCATGAAACTCCGCCAGCACCACGCGCTGCAAGTGGAACGACGTACGCGAATCCGTGTCCAGGTACAGTGTCCGCAGGTCCGCCAATTCACCCGCGTACGCCACGAACACGCTGAACACTGCCCCCCGGCACGCGATGGCCACGTCGTCCACGACGCGGTATCCCGGGTGCGCCAGCAGCTCGAAAATCGGCGAGAGCGCCACGTCCAGCCGCCCACCGCGCAGCCCGTCGGCGAGGCTGGCGGGCACTTCAAACGACACCGCGTCGCCGTGCCCGTGGATCAGCGGCTTGGAATTGAGATACCGCACACAGCCAACACGTACGTCGGGCGAATCCTTCATGGGTAGCGCTACGTTGCCGCGTCACGTTATCCAACTGGTGCGATGATCAGCTAGGTCGGTGGCCCGCAAATTTCCCGTTTTTGCGTCCGACCTCAAAGCAGCGCCAGCTTCGCCGGTGTCAGGTTCACAAAATCCGGTTTCTTACCCGGCTGGTGCACAATGATCGCGCAGCACCGCCCCCAGGACTGTCCGGCCGCCGGATGCGGGGTGAGTTGGACCATCACCGCAATGCCTTGGTCGAGAGAATCGTACAACTGCACGTGCGAGGTGTCGCCTTGGTCGCCATAACGCCGGTAACGCAGATTGGGAAATTCCTTCCAGAGCGCAGCCAAGTCGCTCTTGGTAGAGTTGCCCTCGCGCGTATGGAAAAACGCCGACGTGACGCTGATCTGCCGCACCACATGCGTCGCCGACCGACCCGGCCCGGAAACGATCGACGTTTCCTCCGGCTGGCGGTTGTCTTCCGCCTTGGAAATCCACGTGTTGCTGCCGCCCTTCGCGCCGCCGGTCGTGACGGTTGCTGGACCGAGGATGTTCACCACCGACGCAATTTCCGCCCCGATCGCCACTTGCCCGATTTTTTGCCCGGGAGTGATGACGTCGTCGTTTTCAGCCGCCCATCCGCCTACAACCGACGCCGCCAGCAGCCAGGAGCCAAGCATCCATCGTTTCATGCCGTCTTAAACGCCCGCCAAGGCCGGTTCGGCTGTGACGGGCGGCATCGGCCCGGCGGCCTGCGGCTGGTGCGTCGACGCAATCCGCTCATAATGCGAATCCCGTTGGCACGGCTCCCGCCCGGCTTCCCGGATCGCCTTTTCCAGCGATGCCACGGTCTGCCCCTTGCCCGTCCCCGCGCCCGCCATCTGGAAAATCTTCTCCTCCATGATGGTCCCGTGCAGATCGTCCACCCCGTACCCCAGCGCCACCTGCGCCAGCGGCAGCCCCATCGCCACCCAATACGCCGTGACGTGCGCAAAATTATCCAGGTAAATCCGGCTCACCGCCAAGTTCCGCAACTCATCGAACCCTGTCGTGTGCGGCAGCTCCCTTAGCTCCCGCGTCACCCCCTCCGGCACGAACGCGAACGGGATGAACCCCGTGAACCCGCCCGTCTCGTCCTGCAACTCCCGCAGCTGCCGCAAGTGATCCACCCGCTGCGCCATCGTTTCGACGTGCCCGAACAGCATCGTGCAGGTGCTGCGCCCGCCCATCCGGTGCCAGGTCCGGTGCGTGTCCAGCCACTCTTCGCCGGTTTCCTTGCCCAGGCAGATGCGGTCCCGCACGCCCTGGTCGAAAATCTCCGCCCCGCCACCCGTCAGCGACCCTAGTCCCGCCTCGTGCAACGCCTCCAGCGTCTCGACCAGCGGCAGCTTGAACACGCGTTTCGACAGGTGCCGCACTTCAATCGCTGTGAAGCACTTCAAATGCAGCGCCGGGTCCAACGCCTTCATCGAACGCAATAAATCCAGGTACCAATCCGCCTTCAACGATGGATGCAGCCCGCCGACCATGTGGACCTCCGTGATCCCCAGCGCCAGCGCCGCGCGCACGTCCTCGACCACCTCGGGAATCGCTTTCTCGAACGCGTGGGCATCTCGCTTGCGCGCGGCGAACGCACAGAACTGGCAGTTCAATAGGCAAACGTTGGAGTAATTGATGTACCGGTTGAGCAGGTAGGTGGCGACGTTGCCGTTCTTGCGTTCGCGGACGAGGTCGGCGATGGCCCCAATGGCGTTGAGGTCGCGGCTCTGGTAAAGCGTCAGCCCGTCGGCGTCGGAGATGCGTTCTCCGGCGGCTACCTTATCATGGATGGGGCGCAGTTCGTGCGGCAGCAACGCGGCGATCACGCGCACCCCCTTGTGAAATTTTTCACAAGGACAACCTCGCACATCGGCCCGTGAAATCAAGAATCACGACTTTCCCTCGCCGCCGCTGAAATCCTTCCCCCGGAATCCGGAATCTCCATGCAACGGACCGTTGTCGGACGCTCGATCATCCACGCAAGTTTTTCGATGAGCACCCAAGCGGCTTTTCGCCTTAACCTACTCGCCATGTACCCGCTTCCGCCCACCGCCACCGCCGACGATGCCCCCTTCCCCCCGGCCACCGTGACAGGCACCCCCGACGCCATGCGTCGTCGCGTCCCGTTGCTCCTCAAAATACTTTACACGGCGTTCGTCTGCACGCTGGTTCCCTACTATTGGCGGGCCTACGGACCCACCAACTTCCTCTACTTCTGTGA
>CAXTBX010000109.1:0-15656 GCA_964242205.1 uncultured Chthoniobacterales bacterium | reverse complement strand
CCACGACGCCACCCCCGCGCCCCACGACTGCCGCTACCGCCACCGACGCCTCGCCCGCCGCCGAGACCACCCCTCCCACTTCCAGCGGCGACGAGGACGACGAAATCCGCATCGCCCCGCAGGCGGGCCGTCCCACGACCTCGCCCGACGAGGTCCAGTTCAACCTCGCCAACCGCTCCTACGTCGCCAAGGACTACACGCAGGCAGCGGTCGAATACGGACGCTATCTGGAGAAATTTCCCGACGGCAAGCAGCGCCAGGCGGCGATGTGGTGGCTCGGCGAGGCGTACCGTTTCCTCAAGCGCACCCAGGCGGCGCGTTCGAGCTACCAGAACCTGATCATCTCCTACCAAGACGGCGAGTTCGTCGGCCCGGCCAGCTTCCGCATGGCAACCATCGACTACGAGGCGCGCGACTACCAGACCGCGCTGAGCCTCTTTCGCAAAGCCGCCGACCTGACCAAAGCACAGGACGTAAAGCTCTACTCGCGCTACTCCGAGGCGCTGTGTCTCGAACAGCTCAACCGCAAGGACGAGACGCGCGAGGTGTACGAGGAAATCCTGACCTACGCGAAGGACAACCCCTACCGCGACGACTCCCGCCTCAAGCTCGCCGAACTGGCCCTGAGCCAGCACCACCCCAACGACGCGTTCAAGCAGTACGAGGCCCTCTCGCGCGAAGCCGCCAAGCCGCTGTTACAGGCCGACAGTGCGCTCAAGGCGGGCGTGCTCGCCCACGAACTCGGCCAGGACGACACGGCGATGGGTCTTTACACCCGCGCGTCCACGATGCCCGGCGCGACGGCGCAGATTCGCGGCGACGCGCAGATCGCCCAGCTCCACCTCCTGTACGACACCAACAGATACAAGGAACTGCTCGCCGCGTATCCGTCGATCCACGCCAACCTGCCCCCGACGCTCCAGCCTGAGGCTATGCTGATGGCCGGTAATTCGCAGCGTCAGTTGGGCCGCCACCAGGAGGCGCGCGCCGTTTACGACGAACTCATCACGCAGTATTCCGGCACGGCCCAGGCCCCGGAGGCGCGGTATCAACGCGTCATCAGTCTGTACGCGGCAGACGACCCGAACTTCGTGCGCGAGGCCGACGACTTCCTGCTCGGCAGCGGCGACGCCACCAAGACCGACCAGGTGCGCCTGATGAAGGCCGACACGCTTTTCAAGCGCCGCGACTATCAAGCGGCGGCGCTGGCCTACGGCGCGTTGGAAGGCTCCGTCGGCCTGTCGCCCAAGTACCGGGCGGAGGCGGCCTATCGGCTCGGTTACAGCTACGCGCAGGCGCGCCAGCCGGAGAGGACCCTGACGGCGTTCAGCAAGTTTTTGCGGAATTTCCCGGATCACCCGTTCGTGGCCAAGGCGCTCATGCAGCGTGGCGCGGCCTACCAGCAGTTGAAGAACTACAGCAGCGCGTTGCAGGATTTCACGGAGGTCGTCAACGACCACAAGGACGCCAAGGAGCGCGAGGTGGCGATGGTCCAGCGCGCGGTGATCCTCGGCGCGCAAAACGAGTCGCGCGGGATGATCGAGGCGTTCCGCGCGCTGCTCAAGGAGTATCCCAACACGGAGTCCGCGCCGGTGGCGCATTTTTCCATCGCCAACGCGGCTTTCAGCGATCTGAAGGACTATCCGCTGGCCCTGAGCGAATTCGACGCCGCGCGCAAGGCCGCCCCGAAGGAGTACGGCCCGAAGTCCACGTTGATGATGATCTTCTGCGAATATCAACTCAAGGACAAGGCAAAGCTCGCCGCCGAGATCGAGGGTTACGAGAAGACCAAGCCCGTGACGCCCGTGCCGCCGACGATCTTGGGCTGGTTGGGGCAGCAGGAACTCGACGACAAGCGGTACGCGGCGGCGGAAGAACATCTCACGGCGGCGGCCACGTCGCCGGGCGCCGCGCCGGACACCCAGTTGATGCTGGCCCGCGCGAGGGTTAACTTACAGAAGTGGGACGGCGCGCTGGAAGCGGTGCAGAAGTATCTCGCCGGGGTATCGTCCGAGCCGGATTCGCGCGCGCAGGGCCTGCTCGTGCAGGCCGAGGCACAGACGGGGTTGAAGCAGTACGATGCCGCGCAAAAGAGCATCGACGAGACGCTTTACATCCAGCCCGAGGGCAAGCTCAACGCACGCGCTTTGATCCTGCGCGGCAGATTGGAAGCCGCCCAGAGCAAATACGCCGATGCGGCCAAGACGTACATGAGCGTGGCGGTGCTCTACGACGACGACGAATTGACGCCGCTGGCGTTGCGACAGGCGGCGGAAGCGTTCGAGAAAGCGGGTCAATCCGCCGACGCCGCCAAGGCGACGGACGAGTTGAAGACGCGTTTCCCCAACTTCACGACGGCGAAGGCGCCGTAAGGGGTGCGGTTGTGCCGTGGCCAATCGCGCTGGACCCATGAGCACGCCTGCCGCCGTCAAGGTTTCGCGCCAAGTCCGCCTGGGGCTGGTTTTGCTGGTGGTGTTGCCGTGCCTGCCGGGGGTGACGTTTTTGCTGACAGGCTTCTCCACCGATCCGCACCGGTATCCGCGTGACGAGTCGCCTGCGGCTCAGGCGGAGTACGCCCGCACTTGGGCGCGCACGCGGAGCCTGTATCTGGCGGGCGGCGTGACGCTGATCGTCGGGACGCTTGGCATGGGGGCGGTGCTCTGGAAGATTGCGCATCCCGGTCCGTCGTACGAGGAAGAGGAGCGGCTGGAACGCGAGCGTGAGCGCGAATCGAGGTAGGTCGCGCCGCAGGCGCACTCCGGGGCGGATCGCGACCTCAGGGCGCGATGGGAAAACCAACGTGGCGAAGCCACCTGCTGTCTGGTTGTAGGGCAGGCGGAGCGCCTGCCCTACAATCGATGCGCCCGGCCACACCCGGTCGAACATTGTCCAAGCAGCGGTCTCCAGCATGCGCCTGCGGCACGAGTCAGGGCAAGCCTCGGCCCCCCTCCCTACCTTTCCGGCAGCGGCAACGCGTCGGCCTCGGGCGTCGGCTTGGGCTTGCTGCCGCCCTTCTTCTTGCCACCTTTCGACGTCGGCGTCGGGGAAGCTGCCGCCACCGTGGCCGCCGGACTCTCTGCGGGCGTCGGTTCCGTGCCGGGTGGCGCGGGCGTCGCGTCGGCCCCAGCGGTTGGCACCGGTGTCGGCGTCGGCGCGGGCGCTGGCTCCGGCTCGGCGGGCGGCATCTTCGCGCGCCCGCCAAAGAGCGGACTCGCGTTCGGATCGGCGTTCGGATTGGCGGGCAACTCCGTCGCCTCCGGCGGATTCGGGTCCTGGTAATGGTAATGCACGCTGATGGACCGGTAGGCCATCGCCTTGGAGGGATCTTCCGCCGAAAAATAGAAAAGCTGCACGCTCGTGTCGCCGCGCTTCCACTGGTAACCCATGAACGACTGCTTGACCCCGTCGGCGGACGGTTGCTGGTCCGACTCGCGCGTGACCATCTCACCCGGCTTCTCGCACTTGGCCTCCAGCAGACGCCGGAATTGCCCCATTACCTCGTTGTACTTGGCCAGGTCCCATTCGGGTTGACCGTAATCAAATTCCAGCGCGGCAAGCTGCCCGTCCTGAAACGTGAACAGCGACGCCTGCAAGTTCGGCGCGATCAACCCCTGCACCGTCCAGATTTCGGTGTTGCCCTCCGTCTTCTTGTTGATGACCTTTGCGCCGACTCCGGCGAACAAGCTGGCCAGCCGGTTCTGCGTGTCGCCCCACATCAGGTTGTAAGGCAGCGCAACGGTATCGGGCAGCCGGGGCGGCGGCGTGCGGCGCGGCGGTACGCGCAACGCGTCCGACTGGAACGGCACCGCTTGGTTGATCAGCGAACGGTTGGGCTTTTTCTGCGCGAAGGCAGCAGGCAACAGGCAGAAGGTGGAAAGCAGAAGGCAGAAAAAACAGCAGACGAAGGACCGGATCAAGAACGGATGCGCTGTTCGCTTCATCATCCTTCTGCCTTCTACCTTCTTCCTTCTTATCCTTTTGGATCGGTCAGCGGCCCGGTCGGCGCGGGCGGATGTTTGGCGGCGTTGGTGGAAATGTGCAACTCACGCAACTGCCGCGTCTCGACCTCGGCGGGCGACTGGCTCATCAAATCCTGGCCCCGATTGTTCTTGGGGAAGGCGATGACCTCGCGGATGCTCGTCTCGCCGCAGAGCAGCATCACCAACCGGTCCAGCCCGAGCGCAATGCCCCCGTGCGGCGGCGCACCGAACGAAAACGCCTTCAGGATGTGGCCGAACATCGTCTTTTGCTGTTCGCCGGACACGCCCAGGATGCCGAACATCCTGGCCTGCAAATCGGCCTCGTGAATTCGGATGGATCCGCCGCCGATCTCGAAGCCGTTGAGCACCACGTCGTAAGCCGCCGCGCGCGCCTCGCCGTAGGTGCCACTCGCGTCGAGCAACGGCAAATCCTCCGCCAGCGGACGCGTGAACGGATGGTGCACGGCATCCCACTTCGCTTCCTCGGCGTTGTACGCCAGCAACGGGAAATCCAGCACCCACAGCAGATTCCAAACGTTCAGGTTGGCGGTCAACTTGAGAATTTCTGCCACCCGCAACCGGATACGCCCGAGCACCTCGCTCACCACGGGTTTCTTGTCCGCGCCGAAGAGAATCAGGTCACCCTCCTCGATCTTGAGCTTCTCGGTCAGCGCGGCCTTCTCGGCATCGGTAAAAAACTTCACGATGGGCGATTTCCACTCACCACCCTCAATCTTGATGAACGCCAAGCCCTTCGCGCCGTAGGATTGCGCCATCCTGGTCAGTTCCTCGATCTGGCCCGTCGTGATGCCCGCGTAGCCCTTCGCGTTGATGGCACGGACCACGCCGCCGTTGTCCATCGCCCCCCGGAACACCTTGAATGAACTCCCCGCGAACACGTCGCCCAGGTCCACGATCTCCAGGCCGAAGCGCGTATCCGGCTTGTCGCTGCCGAAGCGGTCCAGCGCTTCGGCGTAGCTCAGGCGCGGGAACGGCACCGGCACGTCCACGCTGATGCTTTCCTTGAACACGCGTTGCAGCATTCCTTCGACCAACGAGAGGATGTCCTCGCAGTCGATGAAGCTGGCCTCGATGTCCACCTGCGTGAACTCCGGCTGCCGGTCGGCGCGCAGATCCTCGTCGCGGAAGCACTTGGCGATCTGGAAATACTTCTCCAGCCCGGCGACCATCAGCAGTTGCTTGTACTGCTGCGGGGCCTGCGGCAGCGCGTAAAAGTTGCCCGGCGACAAGCGGCTCGGCACGAGGAAGTCGCGCGCGCCTTCGGGTGTGCTTTTCGATAGAATAGGCGTCTCGATTTCGAGGAAACCGGCATCGTCGAGGTAATCGCGCACGGTCTTGACGACCCGGTGGCGCGCCTTGAGATTCTTCGCCATGCGCGGACGCCGCAGGTCGAGGTAACGGTGCGAAAGCCGCAAATCCTCGTTGCTGGCTTCCTGGTCGAGCGGGAAGGGGGGCACGTCGGCCTTGTTGAGCACCGTCAGCGCGTCCGCGACCAACTCAATCGCCCCCGTGGGCAGCGCGGCGTTTTCCTTACCCGTCAGACGCGGCGAAACCTTGCCCGTGACGGTGATCACGTCCTCCGAGCGCAGCCCGTGGGACTGCTCCGCGACGGCGGCGTTCTCCTCGGGACGGAACACGACCTGCGTGATGCCCGCCCGGTCGCGCAGGTCGATGAAGATGACGCCGCCGTGGTCGCGGCGCGAATCGACCCAACCGGCGAGCGTGGCGGTCTGGCCCACGTCGGCGGGGCGGAGTTGGTCGCAGGAATGGGTGCGGTAGCGGCTCATAAAATCGGGCCGGTAATCTGGACCGTTTTGGGCGGGAAGTCACCCGGGAATTTCGTCGCGCCCGGTTTCGAGGTGGATGGCGACCTCTGGGCGCGATGGGTTTTACTGCGGCGCAGCCGCCTGGTTTATCGACGCGCTTATCCAAACAGTTGGGCAGCTTCGCTGCGGTGGTTTGCCATCGTGCCCGGAGGTCAAGATCTACCTCTGGAAATTTGCTGGACAGTCCTTTGGCAACTTCGTTTCCTGTAGGGAGTTACCAAAAAGATGTACCGTGGCAAATTCTTCCAGGTCAGCTTGGCGGCGGCGGGTTTGGCCCTGCTGTCCGGGGGTTGTATGAGAGAGCGGTCGGTCTTTGATCACGAACTCGCGCTGACCGCCCGCCGCATCAGCCCGCCCGCCGCCGACAGCGTGCGCGGCAGGCTCCAGCCCGACAGCAGCCTGCAAACCTGGGCAGCGGATTATTACGATCTCGCCAACGCGACCGATCCGGCGGAAAAGCGCCGCCGCGCCGACGACCGCAACAACATTCTGCGCCGGTTGGTCTTGCTGGACGACGAGTATTTCCTCGCCTGGTCCACCCACCTCTACGGTGGCCAGGCGACCGTCACTAGCACCGGCGAAATCATCAACACGGCGTTGACCGGCGCGGCCGCGGTGATCACCCCGGGCAACGCCACGCAGATTCTTTCCGCCGTCGCCAGCGGCCTGTCGGCGGCGCGCACCTCGGTGGACAAAAATTTCTTCTTCCAGCAGAACGTCCCGACGCTGGTTTCCAAGATGGAACAACTGCGCGCGGAAGTGAAGGTGCAGCTCCAGCAATATTATAAGAAGCCGGTCAGTGAGTACACGCTCGACGACGGGTTGCAAGATTTCGTGCGGTACTACAAGTCGGGCACGCTGACCGCTGCCGCCGAGGCATTGAACCTGGAGGTCAACAAGGATCGGCAATCGGCGCAGGACCAATTGGAGACGACCAAGGGCGACACGCGGGTGGCAGCACCGCGCGTCAAGGCGGACACGACGGCCACGGTGATCGAGGCGCAGGCGAAGAAGGAAATCGGTAACTCCGCGCTGCCCGGCGATAGGTAGAGGCTGCTGCCCCAGCTACCCGCCCGGCAGCAATTCCTCGCCGTCCAACAAACTCTCCTCGCGCGTTGCCAACGTCTTGACCTTCACCTGCGGCCACTCCGCGCCGACGATCACCGCCCGCGTCGCCCCCGCCGCCTCGGCGGCCTGAAACTGCTTGCCGATCTTCTGCGCCGTCAGCGGAAAATCCACCCGCCGCCCCGCCGCCCGCAACCTGCCCACCAGCCCGAGCGCCTGCGGACGAAACGCCTCGTCGGCGATCACGACGTAGTCCTCCGCCGCAGCTGCCGATTTCGTGGCGGCGTCGAGCAACGCCGCCGCGTGCGGCAACTTGCGCAACAGGTCCAGCAGCGTCACGTCGCCCACGGCAAAACCCAACGCCGGGTGTTTTACCGCGCCGTCGGAAATCGTGCCGACCAACTCGTCGTACCGCCCGCCGCCCGCCAGCGCCCGTGATTCCCGCGCCCGGTCGAACACCTCGAACACCACCCCCGTGTAGTACGCCAGCCCGCGCACGATGCGCGGATCAAACGTCACAAATTTTTCCAGCCCCCGCGCGCGCAAATCCGCTTCCAGCGCCCCGAGCGCCCCGCCCAGTTCCGCCGCCGGACGCGCCAGAAAAGCGTCCAGTTCCGCGCGCGTCACGCCGAACCCGGCCAGCCGTTCCGCCGTCGCCTCCGGCTTCTCACGCTCGATCTTGTCGATGATGCCCAGGAACTCCGTGATGCGCTCCGCCGCGACGCCGCGCGCCCGCAAGAACTCCAGCCACACGTTGCGGTCGTTCACGCGGATGAAGAAATCCGCTTCCGTCAACCCGAACGCGCGGAACAAATTCACCGCCAGCGCAATCATTTCGGCGTCCGCCGCCGCCGAGGCCTCGCCGACGAGGTCGCAGTTCAACTGCGTGAACTCGCGCAACCGACCCTTCTGCTGCTTCTCGTAACGGAAAAAACTGGCGATGGAAAACCACTTCATCGGCTTCTTGAACTCCCGGTCGCGCGCGGCGATCATCCGCGCCAAGGTCGGGGTCATCTCGGGCCGCAGCGTCACCTCGCGCTCGCCTTTATCGACGAAGTTGAAAAGCTGCCCAACCAGTTCGCCACCGCTCTTTTTCTTGTAAAGCTCGACGGATTCCAGCGTCGGTCCGTCCACCTCGACGAACCCGTAGCGCCGCGTCACCTCACGCCATTTTTCAAAGACGTAACGCCGTGCCGCGCAGTCGGCGGGATAAAAGTCGCGGAAACCGGGCAGGGCTTGGATCATGGTGGCAAAGAGGCGGATGGCTGAGGGAATGAAGGATGGAGTCAGCGGCGCAAAACTCAACCATCGGCGTGCATTTTCCTTTTTCCGACGGCGGATCGGGGTTACGATTCCCCCCAACGTTCCTTGCTCTGTATGCCCCCACAATCCTCGTCCGGCTGGGTCCCCCCGCACGGCTGGTTCTTCGCTTTGGCGGGCCTGGTCGTCGTGGAGACCGCGTGGCTGGTGGCGACGCTTCGGCACCAGTCCGCTCCACCGCGCATCGTTTACGTTTCACGGGCCGCCGCGCTGCCCCCCGCCGTCCCCGCGCCGCTGGCCTCCCCGGCACCTGCCGAAACGGAGGACGAGGCCGCCTCCGTCCGGCCCGAAACCGACCCGCTGACCCGTGCCCTGCGCACGCGTCCATCGTTGCGCCGCAGCCATCGTTTCGAGGACCTCGGTGCCGCTTTGGCCAAGGCCGACCCGCACGAAGCCCTGCGCGTTTTGCAAGGGCTGCCCCCCGACGACCGCCTGGTATTCGTGCGCGGCATGTTCGACACGCTGGGCCAGGGCGACCGCCACGCCGCCGTGTCGATGCTGCGCGAAATCACGGATGAGCGGGAACAAAGTACGGCGGTGGCCACTTTGTTTGAATCCTGGCGGGGTGAGACCGTCCACGCCGCCACGGCGCAAGCGCCCAACGCGGGCAGCTACGGCGCGGCGGCTTGGGGGATGCAATTGCTCCAAGCCGACCCCGTGGACGTGGACTTGGTGCTGCAATGGGCGCACGAACTCACGACGGGTGAGGGGCAGGCGGAATTGTTGGGCGGTCTGGCGGGAAAGACGATGCGGACGGACCCCGCCCGTGCGCTGACTTACGGTGATGGACTCGACAAATCCGGGCGGCGGGTCTTCGTCGAGAATTTCTTCTCTTCGCTTCAGAAGGATTTGTTAAAGAGCCAACCTCAAGAATTGCTGACTTGGAGCAACCAGTTGTCCGATCCCTTGCTGCGGGATGCGCTGGACTCGGTCCTTCTCAACACTTGGATCGAGCGTGATCCCCAGGCCGCCGCGCAGGCCGTCCTCAGTCTTCCGACGGGCGAGGTGCGGCAGGACAGCCTGCGTGCGGTCGCCGCCAAGCTAGCCACAATGAACACTGCGGCGGCGGACGGCTGGGTGCAATCCTTGTCCGGCGATGAGCGCGCGGCGGCGAGCGCGGTGGTTGACGGCCTGACGCCCGTGGGCATCGGTGCCGGGCTGGGCACCGATCAGGAAGGCAATTTTGTCGTCCAGACGTTGATCGACAACATGCCAGCGGCGCTGAGCGGTCAGATTCACCCCGGCGACCGGCTCATTGGCGTCGTGCGGTCAGACGGCGCACTGGTCAAAACCAGCGATCTCGATTTGGCTCAGACGATCAACCTGGTCCGTGGACGGCCAGCCAGCACGGTGCAATTGCAAGTGGCCCAACTGCAGGGCAACGGTGGGTACTCGCCGCCCACGATGGTGACCCTCGTCCGCCAGCGGATCACGAAGGGGTAGGTTGCTTCGAGTGTCTTGCGTCTCGGACGCCCCCTCGGCCAGTGCCGACCGGCCCGGGTTATATTACAGCGGTTGCCGGTTGAGAAGCCTCACGCTCTCTCTGGGAAATCTATCCGGGAAGTACCCTGAAACGTTTTGGCCACGGGCGCGTGCGGATGCCGGTGCTGCAAGATGTGCGGCTTCTCCAACCCGTGCGCGAGCATCAACTCCTCGTCCGAAAGCAATTCCATGGTCAGCCCGTCCGCCACCAGCCGCCCGCCGCTGAGCAGCAACGACCGGGGGCATAGCTCTACCACCAGTTCCAAGTCGTGCGTGGCGATGATCTTCGTCGCCGGAATCGACGCCAGCAACGCCTTGAACTCACGCCTGCCGCGCGGGTCGAGGTCGCTGGTTGGCTCGTCGAGCACGAGCACGCCCGGTTCGCACGCCAGCACGCCCGCCAGACACACGCGGCGCTTCTCGCCTTGGCTGAGCTGGTGTGGCCGCCGGTGTTCGAACCCGACGAGGTTGACCTGCTCTAGGGCCGAGCGCACCCGTGCGCCGAGCGCCTCCTTAGTCAATCCCAACTGGCGCGGCCCAAACGCCACGTCTTCCCAGACCGTCGGACAAAAAAGCTGGTCATCCGACTGTTGGAACATCAGCCCGACGCGCTGCCGCACGGCGGGCAGGTTGGCGGCGTTCAGCGCCAAGCCGTCGACGAAGATCGCGGGCGGGTCCGTCAAACGCTCGGGCAAAATCCCGTTGAGGTGCAGCAGCAAGGTAGATTTCCCGGCGCCGTTCGGTCCGAGCAACCCCACGCATTCACCCCCCTGAACGGAAAAGCTGACCCCCTCTAAAGCCGTGCGGCCATCGTCGTAACGGAACGACAAGTCACGAATTTCGAGGGTGGAAGACACGGGGAAAGATGCAGGCGGCAGGCTGTCGAAACAAGCGAACGGTTACTTTCATCCACAATCTGAAACCCCTGGTTTATCCCCAGCTCTCACCCTCTACCTCTGTGTCCTCTGTAGTTCATTTCCGCCCTCCCTCCGCCTCCCACCCCCGCGCGCACATCGCCGCATAAATCCGCTCGGCCCGCGCGACCGTTCTCACGAACAATTGCCCCAGGGTTCCGGCCAACGCGAACCATGTCGCCAGCTTGGACACCGGCACAAACGTCCGGCTCGTCCGGGCGCGCTGCATTCGCCCGGTTTCCTCCACCAGCACGAATAAATAGCGGTCCATCAGCGTCAGGGTGGTCAGCAGCAACGCTGGGACGCGCCACTCCCGCAGCACGCGGACGATTTCGCTGAACGGCGTCGTCGCCGCCAGCAACACCAGCACCACCAAGCAAAGCGTGGAGCGCGCCACCGCATGCCAGAAAATCTCCCAGCCGTGCGGCTGCCACAACGACAACGCCGCCACGCCGAACACGAAAGGCTCCAGCCACAACAACCGCCGCAACAAGAACGCGGTCGGCAACCGGCTCATCATTGCCACCGTCGCCAAACCCGTCGCCACTCCGGCGCAAACCCATGTAAACCAGGGAGTGGAAAATCCGCGCGGCAGCGACACCAGCGCCAGCACCAACGCCAGCGCGGCTACCAGCTTGACCGCCGCCGACAGCCGGTGCACCGGGCTGCGCCGAGGCTGATAGCTTTCCAGAAGTCCGGCGTGCATCGTTTGACTCGCGGCAGAGGCTACTTCGCCGGTTTTAAGGTTTCCGCCTCGCCGGGCAGCAGCCACCGCGACCCCCAACGCGCCAGGAAAAACACGGTCGCCGTCCCCAGCAAGCCCGCCAACGCCGTCGCCACCGAGGGCGACCCGATCCCGGGCACGGTGTACTCCGCGAACGGCGTGTGCAACGCCCAGGCGCTCCGCGCGGCGGTGGCAAAGCCGTGGGTCTCCGCGACGTGATCAAGGCCGTCCGGCAGCTTGCTCGCCAACGGCGACAAAAACAGCGCCAGCCCCGCCGCCGTCACCAGTCCGTAACCCAACAATGTCCGGTAGTTCGACCGCTCCGACGCCGGTCTGTCCGCCGCGTGGATCAACTCCGGGTGCGCCTGCCCGACCGCCACCAGCACCAGCGCCGTGATGACCGCCTCGCCCACGCCGATGAGCATGTGAACGCCCGTCATCGCCGGGAACGCCGTCGTCCACGGCACCGTGCCCGACGCAGCCAATTCGCCCGCGCAACACGCCGCCGCCAGCACTGTGCTCACCCACGAGGCGAACGCCGCCGCCGCCACCGCGCCGCGCAACCCGCCGCCAAGCGCCCGGCGCGCCGCACGGGACAATGCGTAACCCACCAACGCGCCAACCACGCCCATGTTGAACACGTTTGCCCCGAGCGCCAGTACGCCGCCGTCCGCAAACACGAAACACTGCACGATCAGCACCGCCGTCAGCGCGATTACCGCCCCGCCTGGCCCGAGCAGCGTGGCCGCGAGCACCGCGCCGACGAGGTGTCCCGACGTGCCGCCCGCCACCGGGAAATTGAGCATCTGCCCGGCGAAGATGAACGCCGCCGCCAAGCCGAGGAGCGGCACCCGGCGCGGGGACAGCGTCTGGCGCGCGTCCCGCAGCGCCAGCGCCAGCGCGCCGACCGCCAGCGCGTCCGCCGCCACGCTGGTTTTCAGGTCGAGGAAGCCGTCCGGGATGTGCATGGATATCCTTTCCCTGCCTATCTAAAGTAGTTTCAAATCAACCGGAAATTTTGGGCAAATCTCCGAGCGGTCAATAGATCCCGCCGGATTATGAAATGATATTCTCCCTCGCTGGTCGCAGGTCCAGCATTCGAGCGCGCCACGTTCGAAATACAAACTCATTTTCTCTGCGATTTCCGCACGTAGGTTAGAGGGCGACACGACTTCCACGCAGATCTCCGGTGCGATGGATGCGACGTTAGTTGGACCGGATTGTCGCTCCAATTTTTGATCGGAAATCCACACGGCATCGATCCCTTTAATTCCCTTGGAAGTTTGCAACGGAAACTCCGGCAACGCTTCACCTTTCTTCATCAGTTGACCCAACAGACGCACAATTCTGCCTTGATGCCGTGAATGATCCAAGCCGGGAGGAGGACTCATGATGATATTTCCCCATTGGTCGCTTTCCACCCGGTAGGGCAGGGCTGCCACCACTGGATCGGCGCAAATCTCCTGCCAGGTCATGCCCATGTCAGCAGCTTAACAGCGTGAGGATGTGATGCCAAGCCAGCCTTTGATTCTTTCTCCCATTCTGCTTCCGCGTTTCGCTTTTACAACTCCTCGTCGTCCTTCGCGCCGCTCTTGTCGCGCTTCAACCCGCGCAGCTTGCCGTGGATGAACGGGTCGATCTCGCCGTCCATCACCGCCTGCACGTCGCCCGTCTCCACGCCCGTGCGCAGATCCTTGACCATCTGGTACGGCTGGAAAACGTAGCTCCGAATCTGGCTGCCCCATGCCACGTCGCCCTTCTCGCCGTATTGCCGGTCCACCTCGGCGCGCTTCTTGTCCACCTCGATCTGCGTCAACTTGGCCTTGAGCAGCTTGAGCGCCGTCATCCGGTTTTTCATCTGGCTGCGCTCGGCCTGACACGCCACGACCAACCCCGACGGAATGTGCGTGATCCGCACCGCCGTCTCGACCTTGTTGACGTTCTGCCCACCCTTGCCGCCCGAGCGGAAGGTGTCCAGCTTGAGGTCGCGGTCGTCGATGTCGATGGGCGCGTCGTCGGGCAACTCCGGCACCACGTCCACGCTGGCAAAACTCGTGTGCCGCCGCTTGTTCGAGTCGAACGGGCTGATGCGCACCAGCCGGTGGACCCCGCGCTCCGTCGCCAGGTAGCCGAAGGCAAATTCGCCCGTTACTTTGATCGTGGCCGACTTGATGCCCGCCTCGTCGCCCTCCTGGATGTCCACGACCTCGCGTCGAAAATCATGGTGCTCGCCCCACCGCTCGTACATGCGCAGCAGCATCTCCGCCCAGTCGCACGATTCCGTGCCGCCCGCGCCGCTGTGGACGGTCAGGAACGCGTTGGATTTATCGTTTTCCCCGGCCAGGAGCTGTTGTAATTCAAAATCTTCCAGCGCGGCGCGCGTCCGCCCGAACTCCGCCGCGTACTCCGTCAGTGCCGCGTTCTTTTGCGCTTCGTCAGTCTCCTCTTCCGCCAAAAGCTGCAAAGTTTCCAGGTCGTCCACCTGCCGCTCCAGTGCGATCAATGGTCCGATGCGTCCGCGCAGCGCGCTGACTTCCTCCACCTGCTTTTGGGCCTGTTCCTTGCGTTCCCAGAACCCTGGCTCGGCCATGAGCGATTCCAATTCGCTCAGCCGCGCCTGTTTGCCCGGCAAGTCAAAGATACCTCCGCAGACTGCCCACGCGGGCTTTGAGTTCGTCGGTGCGGAGGGCGTTGGGATCGTCAGCCATAGAAAGGCCCGCCTGGCGGCGGAAAGGTTCAAGCTTCAAGCACCAATCTTCAAAGAAGGTGCAAGATTCAAAGTTTAAAGGGCAGCACAAGCTACAGACACAAAGCTCTGGAGCAAGCGGACAGACGAAAAACTCGCCACCTTCCGAGAAAAAGACCTTGCTTGGATGCTCGATCCATCAACCTTGAATCCTCCCTGATGTTTGGAGTTTGAGGCTTCCGCTCCCCGGGCGGCTACTGCGCCTCCACATCGAACGTCGCCAGACATGTGCTGCACGACCCCCAGGTGCGGGCCGCCTCGCCGCCCTCGGCGGGTTCGATCAGGACCGCTGCCTGCGGCGGGGTGCCGTTGTGGAAATCGTGGGCTTCCTCGTAGCCGACCACCTTGCCAAAGTAGTTGTGGCCGTTCTTCTCGTAGAGTTTCGCGCCCTGCTTGAACCGGGATTTATACGACGGTTCGCAACCCACCAAAACCATCAGCAGCAGCATCATCGTCAGCCGGACAAACGCAATGAACATCGGCTGATCCTAGAAATCCCTGCCCAAAAAGAGAAACAAAAAACGCGGCAGCCGACGCCGCCGATACCCTCCGGCGGCGTAACCCCCGTCGCCCCTAGCGTTTGGGCGCGACGGGAATTTCCGGCTCGATGGCCGGAGCTTTCGGCGGCTCGACGAGCAGGATCGCCTCACCTTCCTTCATCAGGTTGAGCTTGTCGCGTGCGACGATCCCGAGGTATTCGGGATCGTTCTGCAACCAGCCGATCTCCCGCGTGTAACGTGTGTGCAGGGTCCGCTGCTCCTCGATGAGCCGGTGCAGCCGGTCGCGCTGGGCGCGCTCGGTGCGCTGCTTCTGCAACTCGGGCAAAAACGTGCCGATGACGATGGCCACTACCGTCAGGATCAGCAGTGCCCACAGCCAGCGGTTGAGCCGCTGCCAGATACTCTCCGGCGGCAATCCGTAGTCTTCGTCGTAATAGGCGACACTCACAACCGGTTACAAAAGTTCGGAGTCCAAAGCGTAGGGAACCACGGCGAAGCTACCACCCCGCAGGTGACCTATTTAGCGCATCTTACCGCCATATTGTGCGTTGTCACCAAGAATTTCCGCGATCCGCAACAATTGGTTGTATTTGGCGACGCGGTCCGTCCGGCACAGCGATCCGGTCTTGATCTGGCCCGCGTTGGTCGCCACGGCGATGTCGGCGATGGTGGTGTCCTCCGTCTCGCCCGAGCGGTGGCTGATGACGGCGGTGTAACGGTTTTCCTTGGCCAGTTCGATGGCGTCGAGGGTTTCCGTCAGGCTGCCGATCTGGTTGACCTTGACGAGGATGGAGTTGGCCACGCCCCGGTCGATGCCCTTTTGGAGGAACTGCACGTTGGTGACGAACAGGTCGTCGCCGACGAGCTGGACCTTGTCGCCGAGCGTATCGGTCAGCAATTTCCAGCCATCCCAGTCGCTCTCGCCGCAGCCGTCCTCGATGGAGATGATCGGGAAGCGCGCGGTCAGGTCTTTGTAATAAGAGACGAGTTCCTCGGCGCTCTTTTCGCTGCCATCGGACTTCTTGAAGGTGTAGATCTTCTTGTCCTCGTTGTAGAACTCGCTGGCGGCCACGTCGAG
>CAXTBX010000108.1:0-15809 GCA_964242205.1 uncultured Chthoniobacterales bacterium | reverse complement strand
GCCCACGGCAACTGGGAGCGCCTGGCAGGTTCCGTTGCTCGCTGAGACGCGTACACGAGGCCGATACAGATTTGCTCGGTTCGGTTCCGTGCACAGGGGATTGGAAATTGAGCTGCGCGAACGGGCTCCCAAAGGATCATCGCCCGGGGCCACCGGGAAAACTGCGGATGATTCGTACGACCTCGCCCTAGTGCCGCTGGGCCAGATCAGCGAGGTGCATTTCGATGCGATCTACGGCACCGACGTCAAGAGCATGGTCTTCATAGTGCAGGGGGCGCTGCTGCTCATGGGCGCGGGCGAGACGATCATCCTCAACGCCTCGGCCACCAGCATCACAGGCTCCCCGGCCTTCAGCTATGGTTCGAGCAAGGCGGCGGTGCGCAACCTGGCGCGCAGTTGGGCAATGGACTCAAGGGGCGCAAAATCCGCGTCAACGTCGTCAGCCCGGGCGTGGTGCCGACGCCCGGCTTGAGCGCGGAACAAAACAGGGCTTCATCGACGCCCAGGTCGCCACAATCCCTCTGAGCCGGGTGGGCACGACGAACGAGATCGCCCGGGGCCGTGGTGTTCCTGGCCTCGGAGAACAGCGCTTTCGTCAACGCGGTCGAACTCCTCGTGGACGGCGGCAGAACCAAGGTTTGAGCGGCAACTGCTTGGCCGTCATGTCCCGGAATGACTGGTTTTTGAACTGGAGAGCGCCGAGAAAGCGCGGGAGCACTTTTGCCACCTCCAGGTGCCGCCCAAATCTTGGCGTAAATTTTTCCGTTTTCTGACGCCACGCCAAGGAAAAGCCAACCACTGCAATGATTTTGTTCGCTTGTGGGCAAGCAGCGATCAGCTCAGCGAGCGAACTCCTCCGAGACGCTTCTATCCTCCCCACCGTCGATCAGACGGCTGCCAGGAAACTCTCATCCACGCAAATCTCGTACGAGAGCTTCACGCCTTTCCCGACCAGATTGAAGTCATGCATGCTTTTGAGCAGAGCTTCGAAGGCCTTGCGGTCGATGCGCAGATCGAGCGGTGACACCTTTTCCTTGAACATGTCCGACAAGGCTCGCTTGGTGTGTTCCAAATTGCTCTTCGTGGCTTTTGCCACGATCTCCGCCGCTTCATCGATGTGTCCGGAGGTCCATTGCACCGCTTCCTTCATGGCAGCAAGCGCCCGCACGGTCAGATCATGGTGCTCATTGGCCCAATCGAGGTTTGCGGCGATGGCGGTGAACGCATAATCGGGCACGTAATCGGCGACGTTACCTAAATTTGGGTAATCTGCCTCCTCCGCGATGTAGTTGTAAGGGATCAGTTGGAGCCCGGCGTCGATCGAGCCGTCCTGGAGATGGTCCCAGCGTTGCGGGTGTGCGCCCACGAGGTCGAAATCATAGTCACCGGGGTAGTGCAGCCCGTGCGCGGCGAGCATCATCTGCACGATGATCGCCGTGCCTTCCTTGAGCGATGAGGTACCGACTTTTTTTCCTCGCAGATCCTCGCTCTTCCGGATGTATCAGGGCGGGGGCATCGGCGGGAGCAATCGCCAGCACGCCGTTCTCGTCGCCGACCACAATATCGCCGGAGTTGACCACCATGCCGCCGACGCTCACGGGGACGTTGATTTCTCCGGGCCCGTTCTTGTAGGGGCCACGATGTGTCACGCCTCGCGCGTACACCGGGAAATCGCTGGCACGAATAGAGCCTAGATCGCGGATCGCCCCGTCGATCACCATGCCCACCACGCCTAGACTCGCGGCGCTCTCGGAGAGAATTTGCCCCACCAGCGCCTGCGTGAGATCGCCACCTCCATCGATGACCATGACATCGCCAAGTCGGCAGAAGTCATAGGCGCGGTAGATGGCCAAGTTATCCCCGGGCCGGGTGTGGATCGTCACCGCCGTGCCGGCCATCGGCTTGGGCTGATGGTAGGGCGTCAGCCCAACGGAGCCGCGAAGGCGGGCCATGTTGTCGCTGAGCGGCGAGGTAGCGATGCTGCGCAGGGTTTCGAGTGTCTTCGGGTCAGCCGAAGGGGAGGAGGGATAGTGTCGCCAGCCGGGTGGATTTATCAGATGTTAGATTGAAGTTAGGAAACTAGCTGCTTTTGGAGTTGCGCTGCCAGGCGCGGATAAACGATCTCGGCGTTGTGCGTGTAAATGCGCCGCCGGTCGCCAGCACTCAGCGACGGCGCCGAATCCACGTAACGTTTGGTGTCGTCGAAATGCTGCCCGGTCTCCGGATCGATCGCGCGCACCGCACCGATGGTTTCCGACCTGAAAAGGATGTTCTCGACCGGAATTACCTTCGCGAGCAACTCGGTGCCAGGCTGATGGTAGACGCAGGTATCAAAGAAGACGTTGTGAAGCAGGTGGTCGCCGAGCGGCGGCTTGTGCATGCCTTGGGCCAGGCCGCAGTAACGTCCCCAATGGTAAGGCACCGCGCCACCGCCATGGGGAATCACGAAGCGGAGTGTCGGAAAGTCCGCGAACAGGTCGCCCGCGACGAGTTGCATGAAGACGGACGTGTCGCCGTTGAGGTAGTGTGCTCCCGTGCTATGGAAGTTCGGGTTGCAGGAAGAGGACACGTGGATCATCGCGGGCACGTCCAGCTCGACCATGGCTCCGTAAAGCGGATACCAATGGCGGTCGGTCATCGGAGGGTCGGTCCAGTAGCCGTCGCTTGGATCAGGGTTGACGTTGCAGCCGATGAAGCCGAGTTCCTCCACGCTGCGCCGCAGTTCGGTGATGCAGTTCTTCGGCGACACCCCCGTGGCTTGCGGCAGCTGGCACACGCCGATGAATTGGCGGGGGAAAAGGGTGCAAACCCTGTGGATCAGATTGTTACATTCCTGCGCCCAAACTTCGTTGGCCTCCGCGGACGCGAGGCTGTGTCCCCATCTGGCCAGCGGTGGGCGAAAAGATCGTCAGGTCGACGCCGCATTCCCGCTGCACCCGTAGTTGCCCCTGCTCAATGATCTGGCGGATTTGCTCGTCGGTGATCGTGGGACGTGGCGGCACGGCACTCCCTTCCTTAAGCGCCGCTACCTGATCCTTTCGCCACGCCTCATGCTCCGGCGGCGAAGTAGTGTAGTGGCCATGACAATCAATGATCATGGATGGTTCTGACATAGCTGTTTGTAGAGATAACTTTTGAGAGAAAAATCGAGGATGATCGTCGTTCACGTGCTTTTGGGCATCAGCCGGTTGTAGATACTTTCACGGCTAATTCTTTCAACTGCGCAAGGATACGCATTGCTGTGAGTGAATTTGTTATTAGGTAGCGACCATTTCTATTCCTGAATTCATTCGGCGAATGCTTCGATAGTTCCGGGCAAGACAATGAGAGTAAGGATGTCGAAGCGCGAATTCGCTTGGCAATTTCAGGTTGGATTTAGAAAACTTCTAAAAAAGGTGCTGGTGGCAGTCTTGGGCATGAAGACATTCGTTCAGCCACGGATTTCAGTGAGCGCGAGTCAAAGAGGCCACGGCGATTCCTGCCGCCCGCCAAGTTGGGGTGGCGTCAGAAAAGAGGAAAATCGTACGCTGAAAAGCGGTTGAGTTAAAGCGGCGGCAGCCTACCGGCCTGTTGGCGGGTTGCCGGTGCGAGCTAGCCGAGCGACTTGGCCGACTTGCAGTGGCAGAAGCTTGAACGCTTCTTTGAACAGTCCGACCCGCGCGGCGCGTGTTCCAAGTGCCCGAAGCGTCGGGTGGTTGAAGCCAACCTCCTACCGTCGCCACGTTTTACTCGCCCTCGGGCTTCGTAGCGCGTAACTCCTGCTCTGTATAAAAATAACTTCGAGTACAAATAACTCAAATATATATAGATGTGACTCAAAAACATCGAAATGACAAAAAAATACAAACGCACATTCTTGCTTTGCGAATTGGTAAATCGTTACCCCCTGAGTGACGAGCCGGGAATTTTAACCAAGCAATCCTTCGTCGTCTTCAGTCTAGAAATTCCTGTAAAAACAACCCGAGATTTGAAGTCATGGCATCATTCCAAAAGACCCTAGCCGAGTGCGTCGAAGCTTCAGACCAAGCCGGGTTGTTGACCCGAATCAAGCAGGGATAGCGCGTGCACGAGTTGCCCACGATCATGGAACAGAATCTGGACACGGCCGTCTTCGTCGAGAAGGTCAAGGACTGCCGGCTCCCTTTCCTGGCCGATGTCCTGGTGTAAAACGTCTACCTGCCGCCGAGCGGCTGCGCGAACATCGCTCACGCGCAGATCAAAGCGCACAAGCGGAGGCGACTCCAAGCAGGCGTTAGCCCTGATCTTGGTGCCCATCCGAATGACGGATCGTTTCTGCGGTAACCGGAGGTTGTCCGGATCGGCATCCAGGGGAATCAACGACGTTGCTCACAAAAACGTGGAACGACAAGATCATGCTTGAGACGATTTTCGGCGCACTTCTCCCTGTCATCGTTACCTTGCTCCTGGGCGTGGTCGCGGGTTGGTGGCACGACGAGGACTCCAAAGCGGCCGGGGCGCTCAACGTCATGGTACTGCGCTACGCGCTGCCGCTCACGTTGTTCATCGGCACGGTAGCGGTGCCACGCGCGACGTTGCTCGCGCAAGGGCCCCTGATGCTCGCGCTCGGCCTCGGAATGGTCGTTCCCTTCGCAATCGCCTACGTCGTGGCACGCTACGCGGTCGGTCGCAAGACGGGCCTCGTGGCGCTTCAGGCAATGGGGTTCGGCTTCCCGTCGATTCCCTTCACAGGCATCCCCATCCTCACGCCGCTGCTCGGGGCCGAGAAAACGTTGATGGTCGTGGCCATCGGCGGCAGCGTCATCAATCTGGTGGTCGTGCCCGCCACTCTGCTCTTGCTGGCCACGGACCAAGGCCAGCCGGAAGGAAACCAACCCCCGCCAAATCAGGCTCAACCCAAAAAAAGGAATAGGTGCCGTGCTGCGCGACGCGCTCCTGAAGCCGCTTGTCATCTCGCCCATCATTGGCTTGATCGTTGTCCTGGCGGGCGTGCCGGTGCCGAAGCTGCTCCTGGTTTCGATGAAGCTGTTGGGCACTACCGTCGGAGGCGTGTCGCTCTTTGCGAGCGGCATCATTTTGCAGGCGCAAAAACCGGCCGTGTCGTGGGCGGTCGTCCTGCCGACGATTTCACGCAACCTGCGCATCACCGGGTTGGCCTTTCTGGTGTTGACCATGCTGGGCACCAATCATGACCTGCGCAAGGTCGCGGTGCTGACCCTGGCGTTGCCCGCGGCTCCCTTGCAGATCACCCTGGCCGTCCAGAATAAAACCGGGGAAAAGAAAAACGCTTCCTACCTGCTGTTTTCCTCGTTCTCCAGCCTGCTGACCATCGCGGGTTTCATTTGGCTGCTCGGTTGAGCAACCCTGACAAACCTTGAGAAATGTTCGTTGAACCAATCCAAAACATCGCAACCACACCATGAACGATAACGCCAGCGTTTTTGACTCGAGCATCTACCGCGACATTTTCAGCACGGACGACATGCGTGCCGTGTGGGCGGACTCCGCCCGCATCCAGCACTATCTGGACATCGAAGCGGCCCTGGCCAAGACCCAGGCTGCCCTGGGCGTCATACCCAAGGAGGCCAGCGAGGAAATCGTCCGCCACTGCCGGGTCGAGGAGATGGACTTCGTGAAGATGAAGGCCGCGATGGAGCACATCGGCTACCCCGTGCTGCCCGTCGTCCAGCAGTTGACGGCCAACTGCAAAGACGGCCTGGGCCAGTGGTGCCATTGGGGAGCGATCACCCAGGACATCACCGACACGGCCACCGTGTTGCAGGTGCGCGCCGGACTGGAACTCGTCGAAGCAGACCTCGCGGCGGTGGCTGATGCCCTGGCGAAGATGGCCAAGACGCACCGCGACACGCCCATGATCGGACGCAGCAACGTGCAGCAGGCCGTGCCCATGACCTTCGGCTACAAAGCCGCCGTCTGGCTGGCGGGCATCGAGCGGCAGCGCGAGCGCCTGGCCCAACTCAAGACGCGCGTGCTCATGGGCGAGTTCGGCGGGGCGGTGGGCACCCTGGCCTCGCTCGGCGACAAGGGGTTGGAGGTCCAGGCCGGCCTGATGAAAGAACTGGGATTGGCGCAGCCGCCGATTGCCTGGCACACGGTGCGCGACACGATTGCGGAGGTCGGCTGCTTTCTGGGTCTGGTCTGCGGCTCGCTCGGCAAGATCGCCTTCGACGTGAGGATCATGGTGTCCACCGAGTTTGCCGAACTCAAGGAGCCAGCCGGCGGCGGGGGGCGGGGGGCGTCGAGCACCATGCCGCAAAAGCGCAACCCGATCTCGTGCGCCTACATCACGGCGTGCAGCGGCGTCGCACGCCAACATGTCGCCGCCCTGCTCTCGGCGATGGAGGCCGACTTCGAGCGGGCCACGGGCACCTGGGAGATCGAGCGGATCGCCCTGCCGGAAATCTTCTGCCTGACGGCTGGCGCGCTGTCGCAAGCCAAGTTCTTCCTGGGCGGGTTGGAAGTCCACCCGGAAGGCATGGGCAAAAACCTCGACCTAACCCAGGGGCTGGTCTGCACGGAAGCTGTCATGATGGCCCTGGCGCCGAAGATGGGCCGCGAGAAGGCGCACGACCGGCTCTCGCTGACCTGCCGCCAGGTGGCCGAGGGTAAGGGCAAACTCATCGACCTGCTGGCCAATGACGAGGAGATCAAAAAGGTGTTCGACCGCGCTGAGTTGGAGAATTTTATTGACCCGCGTAAGTATCTTGGCCTCTCGGGAGAGATAGTCGACCGGGTGCTCGCCAGCTGTTCTTAACTCCGCAAATCAATCGTCCAAACACATCATCAAACAAAACCAAAAGGAAACCAAACGATGAACTTCATGATCCTGTGCTCCGACAAGCCGAACGTGGGCGAGTTGCGCGAGAAGACGCGCGTCACCCACCTCAATTACCTCAAGGAACACGGCAGCATGCTCCACCTGGGCGGACCCTTCGAGAACGACCAGGGGGCCATCATCGGCACGTTCTTTCTAATCAACGTCCCGGACCGGGCGGCGGCGGAAGCCTTCACCGACAACGAACCCTTCCACAAAGTCGGCGTGTTCGAGTCCGTGCTGGTGCGCCGCTGGCGGCAGATGCAGCCGGAAATCGGACCCGGCGCAAACGCCAGCACCGCCCACGAGGCGACGCTCAAAATGCGCGAGGAAGGACGCGAGGTTTAACGTTTTTCTGTCTCTGACGACCAGTCAGGAGAAGCCCCCGGACATTCAATCGGACCATGAGTAAATTCTTGCAACTGGAGCCCGCATCCACGGCCCTCGTCCTGATTGACCTTCAGCACGCCATCGTGAGCGAACCTCACCTCGCCCCTTACCCGGGTGTGGAAGTCGTCAGCCGCGCGGCGTCGCTGGCGGCGGCGTTCCGGCGGCGGGGCGCGCCCGTCGTCTTCTCCCGGGTGGAGTTGGCGGAGTTGCTCAGTCTGTCCGCGGACCAACCCACGCGCGATCCGCAACCGCCGCCGGCGACCGCTTCGCACCTGGTGCCCGCCAGCGGCTACGACCCAAATAAAGGTGATCTGCTGGTGACCAAGTGGCAGTGGGGTGCCTTCTACGGCACCGCGCTGGACCAGATCCTGCGCCGACGCGGCGTGAGCACCCTCGTGCTCGGAGGCATTGCCACCAACTTCGGTGTGGAATCCACCGCCCGGGCGGCTTTGGACCGGGGCTATGAACTGGTCTTCGTCCGCGATGCGATGACCGGTGCCAGCGCGGAGTTGCACGACTTCGCCGTCGGAAAAGTCTTTCCGCACATGGGACGGGTGCGCGGCGTGGATGAGGTGTTCGCCGCACTCTCTTCGCCGTGATGCGCGAGACCAGATGCCAAACCTTTGAACCAGTCTCCACCACATCCAACTCCACACATGATATCTACCCGACCATCAAACCACCAAGCCCCCGGCCTCCAAACTCGTGTTCGCGCGGCATCGACGGCGAGAGCAGCCCTTCCATGGCTGCCGTTGCTTTTTCTCCTGACGCTTGCGGTGGGGGCCGCGCGTGCGCAACGGCCGCCGCCCACCCCGAAGCTGACGTCGGGTTCGTCCAACCAAAGCCAGGCGGGTTCCGGCGGGCAAGACCAATCGAGTTCGGGTAGCTCGGATGCGGCGAGCGCCAACGACCCCTCTTCTCCGCTCATCAAGCTGGAACAACAGGAATGGTACAGTCCGTCCCTCGATGGCAGGAACTCCCACAATAAACAGGAAAACCAGTTTCTGTTCAGGAACATCTTCCCGATTCCTGCGTTCGGCGGCCTGCCCAACCAGCTTGCCCGGGTGGAACTTAGAATCAACACTGCCCCAGACGGCACCACGGGCCTCGGCGACACCGACGGTTACTACACTTTCTTCCTGGTGAGTCAGCCCAAGCTGCGGGTCAGTTTAGGCGGCACTTACGTGCTGCCCACCGCCACTTACCACGAGGTGGGTGCTGGCAAATGGCAACTCGGCCCCGCGCTGACGGCTTCCTACTCGCAGATCCCCAACCTGCTGCTGGTGGCGATCGTCCAAAATCCCATCTCCTTCGCTGGTTCGCGGGACGCGCGGTCCGTCAATGCGCTTTCCCTGCAACCGCTCCTCATCGGGGAGCTTCCCAAAGGGTTCTTCGTGCGCGTTGACCCCATCATGAACTTCGACTGGGAGAGGGGCGGCGCGGCGACCATCCCCATCAACATCGGCTTTGGCCGCACGTTCAAGGTCGGCCGCCAGTTGGTCAACGCTTACGTCCAACCGGAGTGGAACGTGGTTCGTCCCGGGGATGACCGCAACGTGCCGCGTTTTACCCTGCGCTTTGCCTTTGGCTTTTACTTTCCGGAGAAGAAAAAGTGATCGGTCCTGCCATTGTCCGTTCGACCGTACCTGATGTGAATCTACGAAGCGAACCGCGACCGGTATCACGGATCGAACTTGGCGCATCCTTACGTCTGACTCTCAGGCAACCTGAACCTGTTGGCATGGCCTTCCGGTCGCCCCTTCCTTCAGCAGGTGGTCGGTGCCGCTTTCCCGGACGGCGCGGGTTGTCTCCGGCCTGTTTGGGGGATGCCGTCCTGCATTTATCGCTCGGCATGAGCATGTTCACCCGTCGATCACCACAACTCGTTAGCACACGGCAGAATCAGGCAACTCCAATCTCCATGAAAATGAAAACCGTCATCTACTGGACCACCACCACATTGACCGTCGCCAGCATGGCGCTCTCGGCGGAACTCTACCTCACCCGCAACGCCAAGATGATGGCGCAGTTCAAGAAGCTGGGTTACCCCGACTATTTCCCGACCATCCTCGGCGCGTTCAAGCTCTTGGGCGTGGCGGCGTTGCTCTCGCCCGGCCGTGCGTTGCTCAAGGAGTGGGCCTACGCGGGTTTCAGCTTCACCTTTCTGGGAGCATCGGCCTCGCACCTGGCCAAGCGGCACGAGAAGGAGGCTGCGGCTCCGCTGGTGTCGCTGGCGATCCTGGCAGCCTCGTACCTGACGCGTCCACGGGATCGGGAGGTCGCCGAAGGCCCGCGCGTCTGAAGGCACAAATTTGTTCCTACCCCATCCCGGTCCCTTGCCAACCTTCGCCACCAACACCCAACGCCTCGGCGAGCGTCCGCCCAGTTTCGCCTGGGCCTCGCTGCGCCAGGAGTTTGCGGCCAGCCCGACGCGGGTGCAGAGCGCCGTGTGCCTCGCGCTGGGCGGCACGCTGGCTTTGTGCCTCGCGTTCGTCTTCAACTGGGCGCCGGTGTCGACGGCCTTGTTCCCGCCGTTGCTGCTCTGCCGCCCCGACGTGCGCTACGACCTGCGCCAGTCGCTCTGGACGCTGGCCTCGGTGACGGGGATGGGCATGTTCTTTTATTGGTCGCTCAACTACTCCCAGAGTTTGCCGTGGTTCTTTCTGGTCATCAGTGGCGGCACGTTGCTGCACGCCACGCTCACGACCTTGCCGACCATTGGCGCCGCGCTTTCCACCGGGCAGGTGATCGCCTCCTCGCTGCTCGCCGGGCACTTCTACGCGCCCAACGCGCGGCAGGACACGTTCCTGCCGTTTTTCTCGGCGATGGCGTTGGGCTTCGGCGTGGCGCTGACGCTCAACACGGTCGTGCTGCCTTACTCGCCCCGCCGGGAATGGGACGGTCGTTTCCGGCGCGCCTGGGACGAGTGCCGGCAGACCGTCGCGCGCTGGTTTGCCGACGAGGAACCCGCTGGCGGCTTCGCCGAACGTCCCGGCCGCCTGGACCGTCAGTTGGCGGAGGTGCTCGGGCTGCTTGCCGAGCGCATCCGGCCCGTGGACGCTGCCGACCCGGGCCTGGCCCTGCGTCAGGCGGCGACCCGGCGGCTGGAGGAAATCATTATCCTATTGCAGGACCTCTTGCGGGTGGGTCGGGGTGAATCGGCGGACGCCGTGGCCCTCGGAAGTTTGCGCCGGGAGCTGGATGCCCGCTTTGCCTGGCTGGGCGGCATCCTGAACGGGCGGGAAACCGCGCCGCCTGCCACCTCGGACGACGGCCCGGTGTCCGACGAACCGGCCAGCTTGCCGCAGGAAGACTTGCGCCGACTGCGCGCGGCGCTCGACGATTGCCCGGACACCTTCCGCGCCCTGGCCCGGCTGCCCGCCGCCGAGAGCGTCACGCAACGCGACCAGAGCCTGACGTGGACGCCGCCCTTCCGGTGGTCGGACCTGCGCCGGCTCGACGCGAGTTCCTGGCAGCAAGGGGCCAGGGTGACCTTGGTGCTGTTGGTCACCCTGGTGACGTGGCAGTGGTTCCTGTTGCCCGCCGGAGGGGAAATGGTGTTCCTGGCGCTGCTCGTCATGCAGCCGGACCTGGGCCGCGCCTCGCGCCAGTCGCTGGATTGCGCCGTCGGGGTGCTGCTCGGACTGCTGTTCGCCTATCTGGCCACGGTGTGGGTGGTCAAGTACGTCGAGACGATCTTCGGCTATGGGCTGTGCGTGTTCGGAGTGCTGGGTTTCTCGGGCTATCTGGCCGGAGCGAGTCCGAGGGTGGCCTACGTCGGCCTGCAAGCGGCGATCAGCTTCGCGGTGGTGTTCGTGTCCAGTGATCGGCAGAGCGTCAGCCTGGAGGGGTCGCGCGAGCGGTTCGTGGCGTTGGTGTTCGGGGTGTCCATCGCCTTCGTGGTGCTGCACAACGTGTGGCCGACCCGCAAGGCGAAGGCCCTGTTCAAGGCCCTGGCGGACAATCTCGCCCTGTGCGCCGACGCCTGGGCGGCGTTGGAACAGGCCGGATCGGTGGACCTCTCCAGGCGACGCGAGGAGTTCGTGCGGAACTTCAACCGGGGGCGCGTGCAGGCGGGTCAACTGCTCAACAACGTCGAGCTGGAAGGCGGCGAGGGCACCCCGCGCTACGGCTACGCGGGCCGGCTGTTCACCCACGAGGTGGCTTTGTTCGAGCAGGTGCATCTGTTCGGCGAAGCGTGGGAGCAAGCGGTCGTCCGGGACGGGGCCACGGTCTCGCGGATGCAAGGGGTCGGCGAGCGCCTGCGCGCGCTGGCCGGGAGGTTGGGGCAGTCGGTCGAACCAGCAGCTGGCGGCCAGGCCCAAACGCCGCCGACGCCGGATGCCGCCCCGGCCGACGCCGTCCAGCCCGTGCCGATCCTCCGGGAGCGTCTGCGGGAGATCGAGGACATCCTCACGTCGTTGGACCGGTTGACCGACCTGCCCGTTTCCACCTGAAGACCCATCCCGAATCATAAGAAAGACCTGCGGCGCAGGTACGCACGAATCAGCACCTCACCGAATGCTCGAAGACCAGAAAACGCCTTTCGATCCGGCTGGCCCGTCGCCGCCGTCGTCCGCCGAAGCCCCCCGCTTCGCCAACGGCCTGGTACCGGAAGCCCCGCCGCGCCGACGCGGGCTGTGGGTGTTCGGCGCGTTGGTGTTCGTGGTGGTCGCCGTGGTTTTGCTGCGGGCGCTGAGCGGCGGCACGCCGTTTCTGCTGGTGGGCGGCATCTACCTTCCGGCCTGGTTTTCCGCGGCGGTCATCGGCATCGCCCTGGCGTCCGTGACCGTTTTTGCCCTGCGCTCGTATTCCGCGACGCGCGCCGCCGGCACCGGGCTGGTTTTCTGCAACTGCACCGTGATCTATGCCTTCCTCGCCTGGCTCTTCCTCTTCCAGTAACCCTGCCCCGCCGCCCAAGGAAAGGGGCAAGGACCCGGCCAGGAACGAAGACTACGTCCGGCTGGGACCGGCCCAGGTCGCGTGGCGCCGGACCGTGCGCGCCTTCATCATCGTGGTGACGCTGGCCATTGCGGCGGTGTGCATCTTCCTGTACGCGCAGCACGAGAAGCTCTACCCGCACACCGACAACGCCTACGTGCAGGCGGACATCGTGCGCATCGCCCCGCGCGTGGCGGGGCCGGTCGTTGAACTGCCCGTGCGCGACAACCAATGGGTCCGCCGCGGCGACCTGCTCATCCAGATCGACCCGGAAGATTACCGGGTGCGCCTGGATCAGGCGAAGGGTCAACTCGCCCTCGCCGAGGCGCAGATCGACCAGGCCAAGGCCAGCATCGAACAGGCGCAGGCCGCCGTCGAGGAGAATGACCAGCGCGTCCACCAGGCCGACGCGCAGGCCGTGCGTGCGCGGCGCGACTTCGACCGCGCTTTTGCCTTGATGAACACCGCCGCCAAGGCCATCAGCCAACAGGACCTCGACGCCGCCCGCGCCGGACAGAACGCCGCCAACGCCAACCTCGACGCCGCCAAAGCGACCGCGCACGCCGCCCGTGCCCAGGAGCAGGCCGCCGAAGCAAACCATAAGGCCGCCTTCGCCCAGCGCGATCAGGCGGCCGCAACGGTCCACACCGCCGAGCTGGAACTTTCCTACACCCGCATCCTGGCGCCGGTGGACGGCTGGGTGACCAACCTCAACCTGCCGCCCGGCAACTACCTCGCGGCAGGGCAATCCCCGCTCGCCATGGTGGCCGACCATACGTTCCGCGTCCTGGCGTACTACAAGGAAACCTTCACCGAACGGATGCGCCCCGGTCAGCGGGTGAGCGTGCGGCTGTTTCCCTACCCCGACCGGGTCTTCGACGGCGTGGTCGAGGGCATCGGCTGGGGCATTTTTCAACCCGATGGACAAGCCAACGCGGGCACGCTCCAGTTGCCCGAGGTAAGCCCGACGATCAACTGGGTGCGCCTGCCGCAGCGCTTCCCGGTGCGCATCGACCTGCCGCAGGAGGACCCGGCGCGTCCGTTTCGCGTCGGCCAGACCGCCGTGGTGCAGATCGACACCGTGGCCGGGTTGGTCGACACGCCGTTGCGTGGGCCGCGCCAGACCCTCGCGGAAAAATGATCGCCTCGCTCCGTCAGCTCCTTGCCCGGTTCGGGGCAGTCCTCGCCCTCGGCCTTTGCGGTCCGGGTGGGACGATGGCCGGTACGTCCGCGGCGGCGGAGCCGATGCCTGTCCCGGCCATCTTCGCGCCCCCGCCGCCGCTGGCCATCGCCCCCGAATCGGAACTACCTGACGGCTGGCCCTACACTCGCTCGCTGGTTCCGGCACCCGCTCGCGCCCCGGAAAGCGCCTCTCGGCCAAGTCTGGACGCTTCGTCGCCGTCCTTAGACCCGCGCCAGGAAGATTGGTGGGAGGTGTTCCGCGACGCCGAGCTGGACCGTCTGGAACGCCTCGCCGTCGCCGCCAACCGGAACCTCGCGCGGGCCATCACCCGGATCAGCCAGAGCCGGCTCCAGGCGCGGATCGTGGCCGCCGACCTGTTCCCGCACCTGGAAGTGCGCACGACGGCCGGGCGCAGCGTCAACTCGGACAACGGCGGGTTGATCCGCACCGAGCCTTTCTACCCACGCGCGCCGGGAGGAGCGGAGACGTTCATCACGCGCACCACCACGCAGAACAATTTTGAGAGCACGTTGCGCCTGGATTGGGAGGTGGACGTGTTCGGGCGCATCCGCGCCGCCTACGCCAGCCGCCAGGCCCAGGCGCAGGCCATCGAGGCCGACGCGCGCGGCGTGCGCCTGAGCGTCACCGCCGACGTGGCCAACGGCTACTACGCCCTGCGCGCGGCCGACACGCAGGTCGAGATCCTCGACGCCACCGCCGGGGTCCGGCGCGAGAACCTGTGGCTCAACGAAGCGCGCACCAAAGCGGGCATCGGCGCGCCCGACGACGTGGCCCGCGCGCGGCTGGAACTCAACAACATCCTCGCGGATCTGGCCGAGGCGCGCCGCCAACGCCACGGCCTCGAAAAGAACCTCGCCCTGCTCTGCGGCCAGACCGCGCCCGATTTCCACCTGCCCGTCCGCCCGCTGGAACGCGTCACGCCGCCCGCGATCCCAGACCGGGTGCCCGCTGGCCTGTTAACCCGCCGCCCGGACGTGGCGGCGGTCGAACGGCGGCTGGCGGCCACCTTGCAGGACATCCGCCAGGCCAGGGCCGAGCAGCGCCCGCGCATCACCGTCGGCGGCTATGTCGGGCAGATGAGCGAGCAGGCCGAGCACTTCGCCGACCGCAAGAGCCGCGAGGCTTCCATCATGCCGGTGATCTCCCTACCGGTGTTCGAGGGCGGCCGTCTGGACGCCAACGTCAAGCTAGCCCAGGCCCGGCGCGACGAGGCCGCCGCCGACTACCAGGAAACCGTGCTCACCGCCTTCCGCGAGGCGGACACCGCGCTCAGCGACCTGCGCCAGCGCGCCGTGCAGGCCGGGGCGCAGCTTCGCGCTGTGGGTGACGCCCGCGACGTGCTGCGCTTTTCGACCGACCGTTACAACCATCAGACGGCTTCCTACTTCCAGGTGGTCACGGATCAAAGCACCCTCCTTTCGGCACAACTCAACGCCGCCCGCACGCTCAACGCGCGCTTCGCGGAGGCGGTGGCGCGCGCCCGCGCGCTGGGCGGCGGCTGGCCGGAAGAGGAGGCTCCGCGTCCCCGCCGGGTGAACAGCCAACACGCTCCCGCGGCAACCGGCGGCCGTATGGACGGTTCGTCGGCGACGGAGCGTGGAGGCAGTGGAGGGTTGAAACGTAAACCGCGCGCCGGGGCCGACGCGGGCCTCGGGGGAAGTCGTGCGTCGAATCCGCGCCGACGACCGGGAGCGCCGCCCGCAGGGTGACCCGTTGGCGAAACCCGATTTGCGCAAATTGAACCCTGCGGCGGCGTGAGCGTTCGCCAAGCGGGCTATCCGCCCTCGGTGCCGGGGGGGGTGACATCGAAGGTGTTCAGGAGGTCGCCGAGCAAATGGTAGCAACCGACCAGGCAAGCGATTTCCGCGGTCCCTCGAACGCCGAAGGCCGACGCGGCGGCCTGATAGGTGGTGTCCGGCACCTGGTGGCCGCGGTTCAACACGGCCGCCACGTCGTAGCCGATGCCTTCCTCCTCGGTGAGATCCGCGGGCCGTTCCCCCGCCGCCAAGGTGCGGATCTTGGCCGCCGAGAGTTCCGTTTTCGCCGCCCGCGCCTCGTGGGAATAAAGCTCGTACATCGACCCCGAACTCGCCCCGGCGGAGAGGATCACCACCTCGCGCACCGTCTTCGGCAACACCGAACCGCCCGCCAGCGCCAGGAACAAGTCCCAGATCGGCGAACCCAGGTTTGGGAAGTGCAACAGGGCGTTGAACGGCCCGATGAGCGTGCCGTCCGGCGTCTGCGTCACGAAGCCTTGGAGGTGCTCCCGGATACCGGCCTGCAGCTTGTCAAAGAGGGGGCGCTGTGCGGCGGTGACCTGAGCGGGAGGGAGGTTGGGCGGGCGCATGGAGTGCTAGGGAAGAGGGTGTGATGGACCAATTCGACGGATCACCCGGTTCCGGTTTGCCGCCGGTAGACTCGGCGGCCAATCCGGCCATCCCGGGCAAACCGCCGAACCGG
>CAXTBX010000107.1:0-15876 GCA_964242205.1 uncultured Chthoniobacterales bacterium | reverse complement strand
ACCACCTACAACCTCGCCGTCAAACAGCGGGCAACACACGGTTGATCACCACCCTGAACCTTTCTCCTCGGTCTTTCGCACGTGTGCAACTACGGGAGCTGCCCCAACAGGTAGAACGAAGGGAGGTCGAAAATTCGGAGGTTGAACAAGGCCAGACCATTTCTCGGACACTAGAAAATTTCCATAGTGAATGGTGATGGCCGGAAGAGTTGCCAAGGCGCGTAGATAGGCGTGCTGTCGCGCAGGAGCGCTTGGATCAAGCCGTCCAGACACTCTCGCCGTATAATAGTTGATACCCACAATCTGGCTGCTGCTTGGCAACACCGCACTGGCAAGTGCCACGAGGTCCAACCACCGATGTGGCGTTCCCCTGAGAGCACGATAATAGAGGTTGAATCCGTCGATGTAAACGAGAGTTCGCACGCGGCGAGTCAAACATGAAAAGCAAAACGCCGCTCATGCTTTCGCAGTGAGCAGGCGTCTGGGCCTGCGGCACGCCGCAGGTGGGTAATGCAGACAGAATAACCTTTTTTCCTAAAAAAGAAAACTTTTTGTAAACTTTTTACAATTTTGTAAGACTTCACTCGAACCGCAGCGCCTTCACCGGGTCCAGCCGCGCCGCGAAGTACGCCGGGATCAACGCCGCCAGCGAGCAGATCACAAACGCGCTGATACAAATTGCCGTCACCTCGTAGGGACTCGTGAAGTACGGGATTTTTCCGAAGCCGTACACCTTCGCGGAAAACACCGTGAAGTCGAACGTCTGCTTCAGCCAATTCTTGAACGGGTTGAGCAGGGCCAGCACGCTGAGCGCGAACGCCAGACCGCCCAGCGTCCCAAAAAATCCCACCACCACGCCCTGCGATAAAAATACCCGCACGATCTGCCACACGTCCGCGCCAACCGCCTTCATGATGCCGATTTCACGGGTCTTTTGCACCGTGACCGTGATGAGCGTGTTCATCACGCAGAATGCGGCCACGATCAGAATGAAAAACAGGATCACAAACATCGTCGTTCGCTCCGTGCGTACCGCTTCAAAAAAATCCGCGTTCAGATCGATCCACGTCTGCGCGGTCAGTGACGGGTCGAGCTTGGCGAGCAGGAGTTGCTTGGTCGCTTCCGCGTTGTTGGGGTCGTCCGTGCGCACCGCGACGCCGTGGGCCGCGCCGTTGAGTTCGTAGAGTTCCTGCGCAACGTAGAACGGCACGAACACGAACTGCGCATCGTACTGGTAACGGCCCGAATCGAAAATGCCCGTCACGGTCAGTTCCGCCGGGGCGACCATTGCGCGCAGTTCCTTGATCTTGGCGTCGTCGGCCTTCTTGTCCTTGAGTTCGTCCAACGCGTCGGTGAGCCTTTGCAGGCTCCTGGAGGAGATGATCGTCAGCTTGTCGCCGACCTGGAGTCCGAGCATGCGCGCGAGTTCGTAGCCGACCACGGCGTTGTCGCCGTCGAGGTCGAAGCGGCCCGCCGCGTGGCGTCCCGGGCCGGGGCGCAGCAGTTCGTCGAAATTGGTGACGGTTGCCGCGCCGTTTTCGATGGCGGGATCGACGCCCCGGATGAACGCGGCGACGCGCTGGCTGTTGGCCTCGACCAGCACCGGCCCGCGCACGTAAGGCGCGGTGGCGGTCACGCCGGGAATGGTCGCAGCGATCTTGCGGACCTCGCGCCAGTCGTTGAGCAGGCCGCCGCTGCGCGTGATCTCGATGTGGGGATCGAAGCCGAGGACCTTGTTGTGCAGCTCGCGGTCGAAGCCGGTCATCACCGAGAGCACGATGATGGGCAGACCCACGCCCAACACGACGCCCAGCACGGAGATGAGCGTGATGATCGAGACGAACGTGCGGCGCGGCTTGAGGTAGCGCAGGCCCAAGAACGCGCTGAAGGGCAGGCGGGGCACGTCGAGCTTGGGCGGTGGGGTCGGCGGCGGCGAGGAAACGGTGGCCATGCGCGCCAAGCATCCTGCCCCCGGCGGCGAAATTCAAATGAATGGTTCGCGCCCCGCGCCCCTAGCACTCCCTAAAACTCCCGATCTTCCGCCTGCGAGCCTTCCTGCCAACGCGCGGGTTCCAGTTTGTTGATCTCCGTGGCGTGCCAGTTCTTCCATTCAAAAACCAGCGTGCACGGCGGCTGCGTGTCCAGATCATACTCCCAGTGCGTCCCGAGGATGTAGTCCGGCACACCTAGCAATTCGCAGACCTCCTCCGTCTTCATGCCGACCTTGACCTTGTCCACGTTGTCCGCGCGCGGGACGGTCAGCGCGGGCGGCACGTACACGATGCGGTCGTGGTAGTTCTTGCCGGTCTGTTCCAGCACGGTGCAGGGCAGTGGCTGCGGTTTCTCGCCGAGCCGCCGCAACGCGAGCTGCACCATCCGGCGCAGGTCGTATTCGCGGTGCGTGAGCGGGTTTACCTCGTTCGAGTGTTGTTTGCGCTCGGCCTCTTCGAGGAATTGCAGGCTGGATTCGCCGTTGTAAATCGTGGGTTCCAACTGGCGCAGCAGCGGGATGGCCTCGGTCAGGTGCAGCGACCCGGCGAGGTAGGCGGCGGTGTTCGTCGTCTGCGCCTGTTTGGGACAGCAGACGGCCTCCCAGGAATGAAACGTGTCCACGCCTTCCTGCAGCCAGCCCATGACTTTCCGGCGTTCATCGGCTGTCCCGGCGTCCTGCACGGCGGCGGGGATGGGTTCGACGACCTTGCCCTGGGCCAGCTCGACCGCCACGCGATGATTCCACCACGGGCGCACCACCAGGTAGGGCACGTTTTCCACCGTGACGAAGTACCAGAGCGATTTGACGGTCCAGGTCGGCCCGAGCGTGGTCTGGTAGATGTGGCTGTTGAATTCCTCGCTCGAGATGGCGTCGGACAGGTGCGCGTTGCCGTGGACGTTGCCTTGTAGATCGACGGGGATGAAGTCGGCGGTGCCGGTGTAGATCACCGTCCAGCCGTCGTCCGACACGGAGAGCGAGAGCGGCGGCGGCAGCACGGCGGCTTTGGTTGTCCCGCCCTTGGGTGAGGGCAGAGTCCAGAGTATGCGTTTGGACTGCGTGTCCATGCAGGTATAAACGAATTGACTTTGCGTGGGGCCGGGTTGGCGACCGCGTTTGGCGGCGCGGCTGGCGACGGATGCCTTGGCCGTGACCTGATACCGCCCCGAGGGCGACGTTTCGCTGAGGTTGCCGTAGATCAAGTCGGCGGCCCGTCCGCTGTTCACGAGCAGAGCCAACGATAAGACCAACCAGATTCCGGCACGGGGAGAGGTCCACATGACACGGTTGTAGCCTTGCTCAGGGCACTTGGCGACTGCGAAAATTCCAGGGTAAGGAAGCCTCTCCGAAGCCTCCCACCTACTCCCGTGGTCGCAAGTGCGGGAACAGGATCACGTCCCGAATCGAATCCGAACCACTCAGCAGCATCAGCAACCGGTCGATCCCCAACCCGATGCCGCCCGCCGGGGGCATCCCATGTTCGAGCGCTAGCAGAAATTCCTCGTCCAACGCCTGCGTTTCGCCGCCGGATTGCTCCAGCAGCCGCGCGCGCTGGATCTCCGGGTCGTTCAACTCCGTGTAACCCGGCGCGAATTCCATTCCGTTGATGACCAGCTCGAACACGTCTACCAGCGACGGGTCTTCGGCATTTTGCTTGGCCAGCGGGACCAGTTCCTTGGGCAGATGCGTGACGAAGAGCGGGTCGAACTGCTTCGCCTCGATTTCCTTCTCGAACACAAGCTGCGTTACCTCGAAATCCAACATGCCGGGATGCGCGTCCAGTCCCATCTCGCCTGCCTTGGCCAACCGGCCTTCCGGCGTCAGGCCGAACCAGCCCGGCGCGACTTCCTCGATCAAATCGCGGTAACGCGCCCGCCGCCACGGACGCGCCAGGCTGACCGCGCGCGTAACGTTGCCCTCGGCGTCCTTGAGTTCGATGTTTTCCCGGCCCTCCGCCAGCGAGCAGATCAGGTCTTCCATCAGGTCGGCCATCCGCTCGAAATCCGCGTAGGCCCAGTAGGCTTCGAGCATCGTGAACTCCGGGTTGTGCCGCCGGGAAAGACCCTCGTTGCGGAAATTCCGGTTCAACTCGAAGACCTTCGGAAATCCGCCTACCAGCAGGCGCTTGAGGTACAGTTCCGGCGCGATGCGCAGGTACAGGTCGATGCCGAGCGCGTTGTGGTGCGTCTTGAACGGCTCCGCCGCCGCGCCGCCCGCGACGGGCTGCATCATGGGCGTCTCCACCTCCATGAAACCGCGCTCGTGGAAGAACGTGCGGATGCCGTGCATGACGCGCGAACGCAGCAGGAACGTCTCGCGCGACTTCTCGTTGGCGATCAGGTCCAGGTAACGCTGCCGGTGGCGCGCCTCCACATCCACGAGGCCGTGGTGCTTGTCGGGCAGCGGGCGGAGCGCCTTGGCGAGCGGCTGGAACGCCGAGACGCGGATCGTCGGCTCGCCGGTGCGCGTGGTGAAGCATTCGCCCTCGATCCCGAGGAAATCGCCGAGGTCGAGCGGGCCGAAGATTGCCGTTTGTTCGGGCGTCAGGTTCTTGAGGTTGACGTAGAGCTGGATACGTCCGGTGAGGTCGCTCAGGTCGAGAAAGTGCGACTTGCCCATGTCGCGGTGCGCGGTGATGCGCCCGGCGAGGCGGAACGTCGCGCCCTCAGCAAATTTCTCGCTGATCTGCGCCACGGTGCCGTCCACGTCGAAGCGCGCGCCATAGGGCAGCACCCCGGCGGCCTGGAGGGCGTCGAGCTTTTGGCGGCGCACGGCCAGCAGGGAGTCGGGGGCAAGTGACTCGGGCGTGGGATCAGCGGGGAGGCTCACGGGACAAAAAGCAGCCGGGGGCACGGTCAAAACCATGCGCCCGGCGTTGCAAAGATAAGATTGCGGGTAAACGCTTACTTGGCCGCGTCTGTCGGGGCGGCGGGCGCGCCTTGGGCGGCACTCTGGCCGGCGACAGCTTCGCGCAGGGCGTTGATGTTGAAGCGGAATTTCACCTTGCCGCGCTTGGCGTTGGCCTTGGCCTTGCGTTTGGCCTTCTGCGTGGGCGTCTCGAACGCGCGCAGGCGACGGACCTCGTCCATGATCCCTTCGGAGTCGAGCTTGTTCTTGAGGCGCTTGAGGGCGCGGTCAACGGGTTCACCTTTGCGGACGAGGACTTCGGGCATATGGACGGTTTCTGATTGCGGTTAAGGATGCGCGGCAGAGCGGCGGGTGAGCAAAATAGACTTAGCTCCCAAGAAGGTCAACAAGGAAAGTCGCCCCGAAACGGTCAGCCGCCGACAGGGGCGTTCGACGTGCCACTGCCCAGACGCAGCAGCACGGGACTGTTAGTAAACCTTCGGAAATTTTCCCGTTTCCCGGGACTGCCTCAACCCGGCGTTGACCTGCTGCAGCATGCGGGTGGCCATCTCGGCGGCGGGCAGTTGACCGAGCGGAACGTGTTTCGCGGTTTCGTCCTGTCGCAACCCACGCCCGCCCGAGGTGGCGACAACGTCAGCAGCGATGGCATTCGGGGCCGCAGCGGTCACAAATGATTTTCCGGCACCCCGGTCACCAGCCACCTCAACGGTAAAACGCCGGGCGGCAATCGCTTCGCGCAGGGCAACGACGTTAAAAAAGGCTTTCACCTTGCCGCGCTTGGCGTTGGCCTTGGCCTTGCGTTTGGCCTTCTGCGTGGGCGTCTCGAACGCGCGCAGGCGACGGACCTCGTCCATGATCCCTTCGGAGTCGAGCTTGTTCTTGAGGCGCTTGAGGGCGCGGTTAACGGGTTCACCTTTGCGGACGAGGACTTCGGGCATATGAATCGTTTTTGTCTCCTGGTTCGTTGAAAAGCGCCTGTTGGGCTGGCAACTTACGCTTTCGACCCGTATCTGGTCAACTTTTTCTCCCGGGCGTGAATCAGTTCACAGCCGCGAGCCTGCTTGCAGAAATGCCTTGTGGATGGAGGGATGGGTCGATTTCAGGCCGGAGAATTCGTTGTGAAAGAGCGCGTGCGCCTCGGCCCGCAACGCTTCCACTGTGTTGCCCGGTGCGGCGGCCAGTCTGGCGAGGGAGAACCATTCGACATCGCGGCCCAGCGCATTCTCGCCGATGAGCGCCGTAAATTGTTCGCCGAACCCCTCGAACTCCTCCACCAGCTTGAACAGGGTCTGCCGCGCCCGGAAATGCGTGGCGGCGATGTTGTCGAGCGTCACGGCCCGGCCCTGCTGCCGCGCCCGCTCAACCACCAAGCGGACCGTTTCCGGGAATGCCCGGTGGACATGCAGGATCGTGACCCGAAAACCACGCGTCAGCGCCTGCCGGATTTCCCGCGTGCCGCGTCCAGGTCCGACAGGGTGCCGTCCATCAGCAGGGAAAACCCATTTTCCTCCAGGGTCTTCCCTCCGAGCATCAAGCCCAGCACGGAACTTTTGCCGACCCCGGTGTCGCCGCTGGTAAAGAGAACGTGCCGCCCAGCGCCGGGCCCGGTTTGGGTGACCTGCCGCCGGTAAACCTCATCCGCCAGCGCCTTGGCCGGGTTGTACACCGCGCGTGACCAGCGGGTGCGTGTTTCGTTGGACTCGCGGTAGGCCAGACACAGCTCTCGCGCCCGATCCGTGTCGATGTACCGGCCAAATTTTTCGAGGTATTGTCGGACGAAAGATTCCGGGTCGGCCTGGATCGCCACCGAAAAGCTGGCTTCGGTGCCGGATTCCTCCGGAGTCAATTTGTCGTTTTTCGGAATTTGCAGAGACATCGAGGGGAACAAGCGACGGTTGCCGTCCTACCGAACGGGTTGGCGGCCCCCTTGTTCTCACCCGATAGAGGGTGGTGTCTAGTTTAATCGCTGCACACGTGTCCCTTGGGGTATACCTGGCGGCCTTGCCAGCCCGCGTCGGTTACCGGCTCACCCGGCCCACCGAAGGATTCGCGTTCGGAGTGGCGGGCGCGAGCGGCGCGCCCGCCGCACTGTGGCCCAACGGCCCCTGGATCGGCCGCAACTCTGAGCGCAGCCGGTCCTTCTGGCCCTTCGAGAGCCACAACACGATGGGCGACGCCACGAACACCGACGAATACGTCCCCACCAGCACGCCGATCAAGATCGCCAGCGCGAAGTCGTTGAGCACCGGCCCGCCGCCGATGTAGAGCGCCAACACCGTCACCAGCGTCATACCGCCCGTCAGCATCGTCCGGCCCAGCGTCTCGTTGATGCTCGCGTTCATGATCTCGCGCACGCTGCCTTTGCGGCCCTCGCGCAAGCCGGAGCGAATCCGGTCGTACACGACGATGGTGTCGTTGATCGAGTAACCCGCGATGGTCAGCACCGCGCCGACCATCACCAGCGTCAGTTCCTTCTGGAGCAGCGCGAACACGCCAATCGTGATCGCCACGTCGTGCAGGAGCGCCACGATGGCTCCCACCGCGAAGGCGAACTCGAACCGGATCGACACGTAAATCATGATCCCCAGCACCGCCAGCCCGAGCGCCAGGAGTGACTTGTAAGCGAGTTGCTTGCCCACCAATGCGCCGACCTTCTCGTATTGCTCCACGTTCACACCCGCGCCGGGGAACGCCTTCTTGACCTGATCCTGCGCCGCCACGCCCGCGCCTTCCGGCGTGCGCAACGTCAACAGTTGCTTGCCATCCTTTTCCTCGCTCTGGATCGTGCTTTCCTCCAGGTGCACGGCCTTGAGCGCGTCGCGCACGCTGCCCGTGTCGAGCTTGCTGGTCGTGGAGAGCACCGTCAGGTCGCCGCCCTTGAAGTCGATGCCGAAGTTCTTCTGCCCGCGCACCGCGAAGACGCCGATGCTCAGCGCGATGATCAAAGTCGACACCGTCAGGCAGGTCTTCGCCTTGCCCATGAAGTCGAAGTTCGGGTTCTCGAAGAAGTGCATCATCGAGATCTTCTGGAGACCGAACCGCTCGGTCGCCCAGGCGAAGCCGTTGCGCGTGACGATCAGCGCCGAGAACAGCGCCGAGATGATGCCCAGCGTCAGCGATACGGCGAAACCCTTGACCGGCCCCGCCGCGTAGATGAACAGGATCACGCTGGTGATCAGCGTGGTCACGTTGGCGTCGAAGATGGACGTGAACGCCTTGCTGTACGCGCCCTCGATGGCCGGGCGCAGCGACTTGCCCGCCGCCAGCTCCTCGCGCAACCGCTCGTAGATGAGCACGTTGGCGTCGATGGCCAGGCCGATGGTCAGGATGATGCCCGCGATGCCGGGCAGCGTCAGCACGAAACCGAAGCTGGCCATCATGCCGAAGAGCAGTACGACGTTAATCAGCAGCGCAATCGACGCCAGCACGCCCGCAAAACGGTAATACATCAGCACGAAGGCGAACGTCAGCAGCAGCCCGATGACACCCGCCAGGACGCCGCTTTTGATGGCGTCCTTGCCGAGCGTGGCCGAGACGCTACGCTCGTTGTCGATGACGACGGGCGTGGAAAGCGGGTTTTCCAGCGCGCTGGACAGGTTGCGCGCGCTGGACTCATTGAAATTACCGCTGATGCGCGCGCTGCCGCCGTAGATCGGCTCGTTGAGGTTGGGCGCGCTGATGACCTTGTTGTCGAGCACGATGGCCAGACGCTCGTGGACGTGCGCGCCGGTCAGCTCGCCGAACTGCTTGGCCCCGGCGCCGTCGAAGCGCAGGTCCACCTCCCAGCCGCTCGTCGCCAGCCCGGCGTTGGCCGCGACGACGCGGTCGCCCGCCATGTCGGCGCGGGTTTTGACGAGGTATTTCTCGGTGGGTTTGGGGGCGGCCTTGGCCTTGCTGTCCTTGGTCTTCTTGCCGTTGCCGGGGTCGGTGGAGAGCGTTTCGTCGCCCTCGCGGTCGCCTTCGAGAATGGCGTAGCCCGGCGGGACGATGGCCGTCCCGGCCTCGACCTGCTGGAGGAGACCCTGGTTAGGATAGAGCAGCTTGAACTCCAGCTTGGCGACGCGGCGCAGGGTCTCGCGCACCTCGTTGATCTCGTTGGTGCTCAGGCCGGGAATCTGGACCTGGATCTGGTCCTTGCCGAGGCGGGAGATGACGGGTTCGCCGACGCCGTAGCGGTCCACGCGGCTGCGGATGACCTCCACGGCGGTGTCCACGGCGCGCTCGCTGATGACGGCGTCCTTGTTGTCCTTGACGAGGCGGATGATGAACTCCGTGCCGCCCGCGAGGTCGAGGCCCTTTTTGATTTTCTGGCCCGGCGGGTAAACGAGCGCCGCGCACAGGGCCGTGAGCAGGACGGTCAGCGTCAGGCCGAGGAGGCGCTTACGGCTGGCGAGGTCGGTGGCGAAGTACCAGGCGAACAGGCCCAGGATGACGAGGCCGAAGGTGAAGGTCAGGGCGGGAGACACGGCGGGAGAAGAAAGGCGGAAGGTGGAAGTGGGGGGCGGGGAAGCGCGGGCCTAGTTCTTGGCGGTGGAAACCGCCTTGGCGGCACCGGTGCTGCCGTCGGCCTTGAGGACGCTGGTGATGGCGGATTTATCCACCTCGATCTTGGTGTTCTCGCCGAACTTGACGAGGACGGTCTTGGATTCGGCGTCGCGGGCGTTGGTGACGATGCCGTGGAACCCGGCGATGACGACCTCGTCGCCCGAGCGCACGGAAGACAGGACCGCGGCCTGTTCCTTGGCGCGCTTTTGCTGCGGGCGGATGAGCAGGAAATAGAAGATCACCGCCATGAAGAAGAACGTCGGCAGCGTCGAGAGCAGGGGATTGGGCTGCTGGCCGTTGGCGGCGGGCGCGACGGTGGTGGCCTGCGCGAGGATCAGCGTGGACGAGACGGAATGAACGAGCGAAGAAAAGAGCATGGCGTCAGGCGATTGGCATGGGACGGAAGGTCGATTATGCCGGAGAAAGGGGTCGGCGTCCAACCGTTTTTGACGGGGGCGGGCCGAGGGGCCGGGGGAGCGTTCGGACTGGAGAGGGAGGGAATAGGCTTCACAAAGACGCCTTTTTTTGCGTTATTGGGATACCTACCACCTGTTAGATCGCACTACGTTTCTCCTGTGCAACGCGCGTTCCTCACCGTTAGCTACCTTGCCGCGCACCTTGCTGCGGCGGCTGCCTGCTTTGGCCTCGTCTTCTTTGCACCCTTGGTCAGCATGGTGGTCGTTGCCCTTTGTTCTGGCGATTTTGGTGGTCCGCTTTTCTGGCCTCTGTTCGTCCTTTTACTCCTCGCGGCTGGTGTGGCCTCCGGGTTGGTTCTCTCCGCACTCACCGGCCTCGCCGATTTTGCCCGCCTGCGTTGGGGTGCTCCGTTGTGGGTGGTGCCGCTGGTTATCTGCCTTTGCGCTGGCTTCCCGTTTGTGCGGGCCGGTCACTGGGGGGCGGGTGCTGCCATCGGCGGGGCGGCGGTGGGTGTGTTCGTGCTTTACTGGTTTGCCGTTTCCTCAGCGTGGTTTTTGCCGCGCTTGCTGGTCCGCTTCCTCCAGGCGCGTGCCTCGTCCACCTCTACCATCCGTGCGACCTAGCCGCACGATCCAACCGACCGCCGGGGCGGGCGGCGTCCTCTTACACTCGGAGCTTTACAGCGCCCCGGCGGCGGCTGAGCTTTGTCTCATTAGGCGACAAGCACGCTTCCATGAAACTCGGCTTCGCCCTTCTCGTCTTGAGCGCACTGGCAGGTTGTCTGGCCGGCTGCATTCCCTACCACTATACCGACAATCCTGCCGTGTCGGGACGTGTCGTAGACGCGCGCACAGCTCGACCGCTGTCTATGGCGGCAGCGCACTTTGAGAGTTCCGCGCCGCGTGCCTTGCCTACGCGGACAACGGCAGATGGCAGTTTTTCCCTTCCCGCCGAAGAACATTGGGGCTTGCTCTTTCTCATCGCCACGCCCTCGTTGAGGAAGGAACCTTCCTTGGTGGTGCAAGCGCCAGGGTACGCCTCGAAGAACGTGCCGCTCGGCTGGTCTGAAAGTCCCGTGCGTCTGGACAAGCCAGTCGCACTGCAACTCGCGCGTTACAGCGGTTTTCAAAACGATTGAGTGTGTGATAGGTTAGAGTAGACAAAAGCTTTCTCTGTGGAGGTACGGGAACTGGTGGTCGGCGCGGTGGTGGCCCGCGGTTGGACCTGGGCGCGGGCGGCCGAGACTTACGGGGTGTCGCTGGCGAGTGTAGGCCGCTTCGTGGGAGCGTTCCGCGCCGGCGAGGCGAGTCTGCCGGCGCGCCCGCCCAGCGGCGGACGACCGCCAAAGCTGCGTTTGGCCGAGCATGTGGCCGCCTTGCGCGAGCACTTGGCGGCGGCACCGGACCTGGATCTGGCCGCGCAGTGCGAACACCTGCACGCGCGCGAAGGCGTGAGCTTGAGCGCGCCCACGCTCTGGCGGGCGATGCGTGCCCTGGGCTTCACACGAAAAAAAAGACGCTGAGCGCGTGCGAGCAGGACCCGGTCGAGCGGGCGGCGTGGCGCTGGCAGGCCGCGCTGCTTTTGCACGCGTCCGAGCCCGCCTACAGCAGCAACGCCGGTTGGTGCTGGACGTCGAGCGGGTGGTGCGTGGGGAGGCCGAGCGGGTGAGCCACATGAAGGACGAGTTCCTGGCCACTCTTTACCACGAACTGCGCACCCCACGCAACGCCCTCCTGGGCTGGACGCAGGTGTTGCGTGGTGACCCGGCCAAGCCCGTCGATGCGACCGAGTTACTCGCGCTCGTGGCGTCATTGACGGGACGCGCGGACAATTTCTGAGGAATTTATACCCAGCATGAACAAACGGTGTCTATTCATGCAATTGCTTGTTACACAGCTAGTTTTACCAACAGATTTTATAGGACGTTGCTGATGATTTGGGGGCAGTCTGTCCGCGCGCGGCAAGCGGGTTATGCGGCGGCGTGACGGGTGGTCACGCGCAGGTTGTGCAGGCCACCGGCGACTTCCATCGCTGCGGCTTCAAAGCCCGCACGCCAGTGGCGGGAGGTGTCGGTGACGAGACAGGAGCAATTCTATCGAATGTAAACTTGAGTAGAATTTTGGGAATTGACAAACACGCAAGTCATTCTCTACGAACTATCCGTTGGTGACACTGCTTGCCATGGCGGGCGTCACCAACTCCCCCCCATGAGCACTTACCCAAGGTATTCCCGTCCCCTCCGAATCCTAGCGTTCACAGCCTCGGCCATCCTGAAATGGTGTCTGCCGCTTTCTGCTTATACGCTACAAAATCTAACGCCTTATGCGGACCCACACTGTGGAACGCAGAACACCGGCAACACGTTTCCCGGCGTCGTCGTTCCCTTTGGCATGATGCAGTGGAGTCCCGATACGCCCAAAGGCATCCAGGGCGGCACGGAGTCGGGTGGCTATTTGTACACGGATTCTTCCATCCTCGGATTCAGTCTGAACCATCTGAGCGGAGCGGGCGGCGACTACGGCGGAGATTTCGGTTTTACGCCGTTGCTGGGCAACGTCACCGCGTCGCCGGCGACGGGCAGCAGCAGTGGATACAGCGCGCATCCTTCCACATATTCTCACAACAACGAAAGTGTTTTGCCCGGCTGTTACGCCGTCCGGTTCGACAATAATATCCAAACCGAGTTGACCGCCTCGACCCGGACCGGATTCGGACGGTTCACTTACCCGACGGGCAACGTGGCCAGCATGCTCATCAACGCGGGCAGCGGTGCGTCCACCATCGATGCTTCGATCCAGATCAACGCCGCCGGCAACGAGGTCAGCGGTTACACCACCGGGCTCGGGTTCCTGGGCTCGAATCAAAACCACCGGCTGTATTTCGACGTGGTTTTTGACCATTCTTTTGCCGCGTCGGGGACCTGGAACGGCACGACCCTCTCGACGGGTAGCACCAGCGCGACCGGGTCGAGGATCGGCGCTTACCTGAGCTTTAATTTGTCCGGAGGCGGTCCGGTGCTGGCCCGGACCGGCATTTCCTGGGTGAGCCTGGCCAACGCCAAAGCTAACTTGGCGGCAGAAAGTCCGGCCTCGTCGTTCAACGCCGCAGGTTTCACGGCGATGCAAAACGCCGCCACCAGCAACTGGAACAACTACCTGAACAAAATTCAGGTGAGTGGCGGAAGCGCGGCAGATACCCGGACGTTTTACTCCATGCTGTACCATGCTCTGCTGGCGCCCAGCGTGGTCAGCGACGTGAACAATCAATACATCGGCTACGATGGGCAAATTCACACGGCATCAGGATTCGACAAATACGAGTATTTCTCCGGCTGGGACATTTATCGCAGCGAATGCCAGTTGATTGCGATGCTCGACCCGGCACGGGCCAGCGACATGGCGCAATCGCTCGTGCAGGATGCCCAAGAGTCCGGGGCGATGCCGCGTTGGAGCATTCCCACCGGAGACACCGGCATCATGGTCGGCGACGATGCCGTGCCGATCATCGCCGGAATGCATGCGTTTGGAGCGACCGATTTCAACACCTCGGCGGCTCTGTCCGCGATGGTGAAAGCGGCGGTGAATGACCTCACCAAAGCCCGCAACGGGATCGTCGAACGGGATGCCAACCGTAATTACCTGAAGTTGGGCTACGTTCCTCAGAACGAGATCGGCGGCTACGGACCGGTGGGCATGACCCTGGAGTATTGCACCGACGATTTTGCCCTCGCCCGCTTTGCCAAGGCGCTCGGCGACAACAACACCTACACGTCTGCCATGAACCGGGCGCAGAACTGGCGCAACCTCTACAACGCCGGGTCGGGCTATTTCCAGATGCGCAACGCGGATGCCTGGTGGTCACCGGGATTTCCTGCCTATGGCGGCAGGGCCTACGTCGAAGGCACGGCCTACCAGTACGTCTGGATGGTTCCCTTCAATCTCGGCTCGCTCATCACCAAAATGGGAGGCGCTGCCGCCGCCGCCAGCCGACTGGACACGTTCTTCACGCAGATCAACAACACCGACACGACCAACTCCCAGTACGCCTACATGGGCAACGAGCCGTGCTCCGAGACGCCGTTCATTTACGACTACGTGGGCAAGCCCTACCGCTGCTCCCAGGTGGTGCGCCAGGTGATGACGCAACTCTACTCGTCGGCTTCGACCGGCTTGCCGGGCAATGACGACCTCGGGCAGACGTCGTCCTGGTACGTTTGGGCGGCGCTCGGCATGTATCCCATCATTCCCGGCGACGACGTGCTGGTCTTGCATGGGCCGCTCTTCCCGCAGGCGATCCTGCACCTGGCGGGCGGCGATGTCACCATCACGGGCAGCGGCGCGGCGTCGAACGCGCCCTACATCCAAAACTTGGCGGTGAACGGCCAGACTTCCGTCACGCCTTGGGTCCGCTTTGCGAACATCGCCCACGGGGCCACCCTGGCCTACACCATGGGCACCAGCGCAAACACCGGCTGGGGGTCGAACCTTTCGGTGGCACCACCGTCTTACACGGACGGCATGTCCACCCCGACCGCGCTGAACTACGTCTGGGGAACGGGGGTGGAAGCGGGCGAGTACCAACCCACCTGGACGAACTCGGTGGACAACACTTCTCCGGGGGGGCTGATCAGCAACGTGGGACCCTTCAGCGGTGCGTCGAGTCCAGAGCTGGGCGTCAGGAGCGAGAACAGCCAGAGCGGATCTTCGCAACTGATGTATTCGGGTAACGCGCAGGGTGGATCGTCCACACATGCTTACTTGAAGGCGTTTGACGTGGCCAGTCAGTCCATCACGGTGCGGTCGGGTACGCATTTTTCCTACTGGATTTATCCGCAAAGCTCGAACTCCGCCGCCGTGTCGGGAAGCAACAGCGCCTATACGGCGATGGACCTCATCTTCACGGATGGAACGACCCTGCGCGACAGCGGCTTGAAGGATCAACGCGGCGTGCGTGTCCACCCTTTCTATCAGGGCGCAAGTCTGGTGCTCGACACGTGGAACTATGTGACGGTGGATCTGACTCCGCTGGCTGGCAAGGTCGTCAACCGAATCGATTTCGGGTATGACCGCAGCGGCAGCACTGGCGGCTATCGAGGCTACGTGGATGATCTTGCTTTCACCATGCCCTGAGCGCGGATGAAGAAATGTTCACCGCGGCTCAAAATTGGCTTGCCGCCACCGAGCGTTGTTCCCTAACGTGAAGTTGTGCTCGCTTCGTTCCCTCTGGAGTCGAGCAATTAGCTGACGTGATGCGGTCCACCCGACGCTGGTTCTTAACCTTCGCTCCTGGCATGATTCTGCTTCCTGGCGTGCCGGCTTTTCCGCCGGTCCAACTCTCCCCAGGGTCAGCTCGATCTTCCGGTCCACCCCCCTTGAAGAAGTAACCGCTTTCCTGGTCAGACGGTGCACAGAGAGCCGTCTGATCATTCCCAACAACGTCTCTGCATCCCCCCAGATGAACAACTCAGCACATCCCCCTACCTCCGTCCCCCTGTCGCGCCCATTCGCCGCGACTTCCCTGCATCTCACCAGCGCACCGAGGCGCTGGCTGGCTTTGGCCGGTCAACTCGCATTCACGTTGCTTGGCTTCGTCGGGGTCGCCCGCGCCTTTGTGGCGGCGGATTCCGACACGCTCTTCAACGCTTACAACAACGCGTTCTACGTTTCCAACGGCGGCAACGCGTACTACAAGCCCAGCACCGTCAACAACGCCAACACCGGTTTCTGGACCCTCGCGGAAGAGATCGAAATGGTGGCCGATGTTTACGACCGCACCAACGCCTCCGGCACGGCGGGCATTCTCAGTGCGCTCTGCAACGGGTTCATCTCGGCGCACGGCACGAACTGGACCTCCAACCTGTACAACGACGACCTGGAGTGGACCTGCATCGCCATGTGCCGGGCCTACCTTGCCACCGGGAACACGGCGTTCCGGGACGCGGCCAAATCGAACTTTGACGCGGTCTGGAGCCGCGGCTGGACCACCGAGCTTGGCGGCGCCCTCATCTGGACATTGGACCCCGGTCAGCCGCGCCAGAAGAACGCAACCGGCAAGCG
>CAXTBX010000106.1:0-16206 GCA_964242205.1 uncultured Chthoniobacterales bacterium | reverse complement strand
AAGCTCACGGAAGGCAAGGCGAAGGCCACCCTCAAAACCGTCAACGGCGAGAAGTTGACCGCCATGCTCGACAAGAGCGGCAAAGGCATCGAACTCAAGGACACCAAGGGCAACGTGGCGATGGTCACCATCGCGGACGTGAAGCAGTCCAACGGCGTTATCCATGTCATCGACAAGGTGTTGATGCCCTGAGTCGGTCGCGTCAGGTTGCACTTGTTGGTTTGATCGAATCCTGCCGGACGGCCCGCAACCGTCGCCCGGCAGCCCCCCTTCCCCCGGGCAAATGTCTTTGTTTCTCCCGTATGCAAGACACCGCATGCTTTCCCCTGCCCGGGGTCAGTGGTCATCTCTTGGGTCGGTTGCGTTTTGAACTTTTTTGCGGGACCGCGCTTGCATCGTCCCGCCGCAGTGCGGACATTCGAGCAGTTCGCTTTGCCATGACCGAGGAGCCCGCCCAGCAAGACCGTGACCGCCAGTTGCTGGCGGCGGTGGCGCGCGGAGACCAAGCGGCGTTCGGCCAATTGTACGACCGGTTGAGCGGCCCGTTGTTTTCGTTGTGTTTAAGGATGACCGGCGAGGCACCGGAGGCCGAAGACATTTTACAGGAGGCCTGTGTCGTGATCTGGCGGCGCGCGGATAGCTATAATCCCCAGCGCGCCAGCGTGTTTAGTTGGGCCATCCATTTGACGCGCTGCAAGGCCATCGACCACTTACGGTCGCGCGGTCGGCGGTTACGGGTGGTCATCCCGGAAGACGTTGCATCGCCTGGCGGTGAAGGGCCGGTAGCAAGACACGCGGATTACCACGCCGAGACGGCGACGACCGGCGCGAACACGGCGTCCGATGATCTGGAGCGTAGCGAGCAGGCCGCGCGGGTGCGTCGCGTATTGGGCGCATTGCCCGCCGAGCAGAGTCAAGCCATCGAGATGGCGTTTTTCGGCGACCTGAGCCACCACGAAATCTCTGCCCGGCTGTCGCAGCCGCTAGGCACGATTAAAGCTCGCATCAGACGCGGCATGCTCAAGTTGCGCGATGGCCTGAAAGGAATGGCGGCATGATTTCCGAATCGCAACAGGAACAGGCGGCGCTCTACGCGCTCACGTTGCTCGATGCGGACGAAGCTGCCGCGTTCGAGCGCAATTCGGAGACAGACTCCGAGTTGCGAGCCCTCGTGCGCGAGCTACAAGAGACCGCTGCCACGCTGGCCTTGGCGGGCGACGAAGCTGATTTTTTGCCCTCCGCCGAGCTGAAAAAGCGTGTGCTGGCTCAGTTTGCTGCAGAGGCGGACCGGCCTACAGATGATGCGGAAAGCAAGATCGTCCGACCCCGCTTTGACTGGGTACCGTGGGCAGCCGCCGCGTCGTTGCTCGCTTGCGCGGGATGGCTGGCGTTGGATCGGTCCAACTTGGCCCGCCAACTGGTGGAGGCGCGTTCGACCACGCCTTCTGTACAGACCACGGCAGACGTACTTTCCAAGGTGGCGTTTTGCGAACTGGAGCCGACACCAGACGCCCCGGTCAAGCCGCGCGCCGCCGTGTTATGGGACCCGGCTCAGCATAAGGGGGTGTTGCGCATCAGGCAATTAGCGCCGCCCGCCAGCGGCAGGGATTACCAGCTTTGGGCGGTGGAAGCAGCACGTAAGGAGCCCGTCAACGCTGGGGTAGTCCACGTGGACGCCGACGGCCATGCTGACGTGCCCTTCCAGCCCGACGCGATTCCAGGCGACAACAAGGTGGTTGCGATGGCAATCAGTCTGGAACAGGCAGGCGGCGCGCCTACTAATCAGGGACCGATCCTGTTCTTGGGCAAACTGTAGCCGGTAGGGCGGGTAGATCGTGACTGCCGGGCGCGCTGGCAATTGCCGCCGCGCAGCAGTCTGCTGTTTTACTGTGCCGGCCAAGTTGTGCTAACGGCCAGCCTACCCTCGTGCCGCCGCGCGGCGGTTTGCCAGCCAGAACGGAAAATAGAACACCGCGAAGAACACCAGCGACATGGTTTCCAATACCCCGACGTACCATGGCCATGGTCCGAGCACGTCCAGCAGCGACCCGTGCAAGGGTTTAGCGCGCAGGTAACCATAATTCACGTTGCATGACCAGTCCACCAGCGCCGCGCACAACACGTACACCTGCGTCCAGCCCCACACGCGCCACACCGCCCCGGGACGCGGCCTCATTCCCAGGCCCCACGTCAGGAACAACACGGAAACGATAATCCCGCAATGGTCCACAAAAAAACCGATGAAAAACGGGTTCGGAAACGTGTACGCGAGGTCGGGCGTCAACACGGCTTGCAGCGTCCCCGCCAAGCCCCACAGATAGGCAAGTTCGTACTCCAATTGGCCGCGCCAGACGAGTGCCACGATCACCGCGAACGACGCCCAGTCGCACAGATGCATCGGCAGTGCGTCTTGCCAGCGCAGCAGCGTACCCATGTGCACGCCCCATGCGATGGACATGACGCGGTTGAGCAGCAAAATCACCGCGATGGCCACGGCCAGCACCCGCGCCAACCAAGGCCGGTCCTGCCCCCGGGTCAGGCGGCTGAGCACCACGGGCACCGCCACCGTCAAAAACAAAATCGTCAGGTGTAAGGGGCCGAACAACGCCATTTTACGCTCCGGCGTGGGCGGGGTGACGACCTCTTGGACAATGGCGAACAGGTGCATATTCACGCTCCGTTAACCCGGCTATCAAACGCCGCTCCGCGCAAAACGCAAAATCGAAAAAATCGCTGCGGTCATTGCTCGTCTCAATACTTGAGCACCTTGGCGAAGAACTTCCGGCTGACCTCGTTTTCCGGCGCGTCGAACACTTGCGCCGCCCGGCCAAACTCCATAATCTTGCCCTCGGCCAACAGCGCCACTTGATCCGCCACCCGCCGCGCGAAACCCATCTCGTGCGTGACCAGCACAAAATCCCTTCCCTCGTCGCGCAGCTCTTCGATCACTTCCAGCACGCCGCCGGTCATCTCCGGGTCGAGCGCGCTGGTCGGCTCGTCGAAAAACAGCAGGCGCGGCTTGATGGCGATGGCCCGCGCGATGGCTACGCGCTGACGCTGGCCGCCGGAAAGCTCCGCCGGTTTCTTGTGCGAATGCTGGTCCAACCGGAACCGCTTCAACGCGGCCATGGCGTTCGCTTCGGCCTCCTCGCGTGATTGCCGATGCACCTTTTCGAGCGGGAGCGTGACGTTTTGCAGCGCGGTCAGATGCGGGAAGAGGTTGTACGCCTGGAACACGGTGCCGATGGTCCGGCGGTGCTTGGCCAGTTCGCGTTCGACGTATACCACCGGCTCGTCGTCGATCACCACGCGGCTGACGCGCGGGTCGTCCGGATATTCCAGACCGGCCAACACCCGCAGGAACGTCGATTTCCCGCCGCCCGACGGCCCGATGAGCGCCAGGGTTTGCACTTCCTCGAAGTGCATGGAAATTCCGTCGAGCACGCGGTGGGTGCCAAAGGTTTTGACGATGTTCTCGACGTTGAGTTTCATGGCGTCGTCAGGTGTCGAACCGGCCCCGGCCTTCCAGGTAGCGCGTCAGGAACGAGATGGGCAGCGTCAGGATCAGGTAACCCGCCGCCAGCGGAATGTAACACTCCAGGATGCTGAACGTGATGTTGCCGGTCTCCTGTGCGTTCTTGGTGAACTCGCTCACGGAGATGATCGAGAGCAGCGCGCTGTCTTTGATGAGCGACACCAATTGACCCGCCAGCGACGGCATGATCTGGCGGAGCGCCTGCGGAAAGATGACGTGGCGGTACGTCTGGATCGTCGTCAGGCCAATGGCCTTGGCTGATTCGAGCTGGCTTTTGCCGACGCTCTCGATGCCCGCGCGGATGACCTCGCTGATGTACGCGCCGTAGGACATCGACAAAATCACCACGCCCGCAACGTTTCGGTCCGTGATGCCCAACGCGTTCGCCGTGACGTAATAGAGGATGAGGATCTGCACGAGCAGCGGCGTGCCGCGCACGAGGTCCACGTAGATGCGGTTGACGTAACGCAGCGGCAGGAACATCGACCGCCCCGCCAGCGCCGACGCCAAGCCGAACAGCGTGCTCAGGACCAGCGATGCCACCGACAGCACGATGGTCAGGACGTAACCCTGGAACAGCTTGTCGCGGTACTTCCAGACGGCGGGCCAATTCCAGTTCGTCTCCAGCCGCGTGAACGGCAGGTATAGCGCGAGAGCGATGAGCAAGAGCGCCGCGGCGAAGTTCAGCGAGCGCACCCACCCCGGCAGCGCACGGACGGAGCCTTCTGGCGGGTAGAAAAACCAGTCGGTCCAACGCCCCGCCGGGGCCGGAGTTTTCGTGTTATCAGCCATCCCTGTTTACCGTGTCAAACCGGGGCATCATAACCAAAGCCGCCCCGCTGCCAAGCCCGCGCGCAAGTTTTTCGCACGGGCAGGAATGGCCGTCCCTTGCTTTAAATCGCGTAATCCGCCGCCAGACTTTGCGGCTTGAGCACCTCCACGAAAACCCGCTCGTTTTCGTGGAGGTCCAACTCGTCCAGCCGCGCGCGGCTCAGATGCGCCTCCAACAGTTGCCCGTTGTCCAAGCGCTCCAGTTCCACCCGCGCGTTGGGTCCACGCACCACGCACAGCTTGACCGTCGCCTCCATCTCTGCCGAGCCCTCGCGTGACCGCTGGCGCTTGATGCCCAGGTCATGCGGACGAACGTAAGTAGAGGCAACCCGGTTCACGTCACCCAGAAATTCCATCACAAACGGCGTGGCCGGGTGGTCGTACACCTCGCGCGGCGTGCCCACCTGTTCGATGCGGCCCGTGCTCATCACCACCACGCGGTCGGCGATTTCCATCGCCTCGTCCTGGTCGTGCGTGACGAACACCGTCGTCAGCCGGAGCCGCCGCTGGAGTTCGCGCAGCCAGCGGCGCAGGTCCTTGCGCACCTTGGCGTCGAGCGCACCGAACGGCTCGTCGAGCAGCAGCACGGTCGGGTCGATGGCCAGCGCCCGCGCCAGCGCCACGCGCTGCCGCTGGCCACCGGAAAGCTGCGTCGGATAACGCTTGCCCAAGTCGCCGAGCTGCACCAGTTGGAGTAGTTCGTTGACGCGCGTCTTGATCTCCGCCCGGCCCGGACGCGTCTTCGACGGGCGCACCCGCAGGCCGAACGCCACGTTCTCGAACACGCTCAGGTGCCGGAACAGCGCGTAGCTCTGGAACATGAACCCGACCCCACGCTGGCCGACAGGCCGGTCGTTCATAGGCTGGCCGTCGAACAAAATGTCGCCGCCGTTTTCGTCGGCAAATTCCAGCCCGGCGATGAGCCGCAGCAGCGTCGTCTTGCCGGAACCGGACGGGCCGAGCAGCGCGATCAACTCGCCCGTCTCCACGCGCAGGTCCACGCCGTGCAGGGCGGGATAACGTCCGAACGTTTTTTTGAGTTGTTTGACCTCGATCACGGCTGGTAAATTTGGTCGAAGACGCCGCCGTCGGCAAAGTGAACCTTCTGCGCCCGCGCCCAACCGCCGAAAACCGTCTCCACGTCAAACAGTTCAAGCTTGGGGAAGGCGTCGGTATGACGCGCGAGCACTGCCGGGTCCACCGGGCGGTAGAAGTTCTTCGCCGCCGTTTCCTGTCCGGTGGTCGCAAACAAGCCGCGCAGATAAGCCTGCGCCACCTCGCGCGTGCCGTGCTGATCGACGATCTTGTCGTTGATGGCCACCGGGGCGTCCGCCCGGACGCTGACCAGGGGAACGACGGTTTCCAGCTTATCGCCGCCGAGCGTCGCGTCGTTTTTAATCAGGTAAACCTCGTTCTCGAAGGTCAGCAGCACGTCGCCGATGCCGCGCTGAGCAAACGTCGTCGTGGCGGCGCGCCCGCCCACGTCGAGGACGGCGGCGTTCTTGAACAGTTTACCGACGAAGTCCCGGGCCTGCTTGTCGTCGCCGCCGCTCTTGCGGAGCGCGTAGCCGTAGGCGGCCAGGTAGCTGTAGCGCCCGTTGCCGCTGGTTTTGGGGTTGGGGACGATGATCTTGATGCCCGGCTTGACGAGATCGTCCCAATCCCGGATACCCTTGGGATTGCCCCCGCGCACCAGGAACAGGATCGTCGAGGTGTAGGGCACGCTGTCGTGGGGAAACTTCGTCTTCCAGTCCTTCGCCACGAGGTTCCCGGCGACGAGGGCGTCCACGTCCGTTTCCTGGTTCATCGTGACCACGTCGGCGTCGAGGCCGTCGAGCACCTTGCGCACCTGCGCGCTGCTGCCGCCGTGCGACATGGTGACGACGGCGTCCTGGTCGTGCTGGTCCTTCCAGTCCTTCGTGAACGCGGCGTTATAGTCCTGGTAGAAACCGCGCGTCACGTCATAGGACACGTTGAGCAGCGTCACCGTCGCCGGGGCGGCGGGCGCGGCCACCGGCAGCAGGATCAACGCAAGCAGAACTCGTAAAAGGGATTTCATAGCAAAGCGATAGACATTGTCGAGAAAATGGGCCAGACGACAGGTAAGTCAAGCCGCCGGAGCCGGGCGGGCAATTGAGACGCACATTTAAATGGCGGGGAAACAGGATTGCGTTAGTATGTTAGAGGACATATGCCCAAACGAAAAGAATTGCAAGCGGAAAATATGCGCGAAGGCAATTTTGCCGAGAATCTACGCGATGCGCTCAAGTCGGCGGGCCTGACGCAGGCGGAATTGGCCCACCGGGCGGGTTGCACCCAGCCGGACATCTCGCGTTACCTGACGGCGGGGCGGATTCCGAGCGGGGACAAGCTCGTCGAGATGGCGCAGGCGCTGGAGACCACGGCGGAGCGGCTGATCAACGGGCGCGCGGTGGCGTACAATTCGCTCGAACTACCGGAACGCACCGCCGCGGCGCGCGTGGGCCGTGACAAACGGCTGCGGCGGCTCGTCGGGCAGGTGTCGGACGCGCTGGGAAAGTTGCGCGCCGAGTTGGAGGGCGAGGCGTGACGGTCGGGTGTCAACGCCGGTCCGGTCGCCGCCTTTGCAAGACATCGCGGAGTACGGCAGGGCTGCGCGCACCGTGAAACAATAGGAAAAATATCGTCTCGTCGGCGTTGGCCCGGTAATACACCGAGTGCGGAAAGCGGCGCAAGCGCACTCGCCGAAATCCATTATACACCACGCGGGCCGACCGTGGTTGGCGGGCCGCACGGGCTATTGCCGCGAAAAAGGCGCGGGTAAACTCGTGCCCGGCACCCTCCGCTTGCTCTTCGTACTAGGTGAATGCCTCGGCCACATCGTCCAGCAATTCGGGGCGCAACTTCACGGGGCGCGGTTCACCCCCGACGCTCATAGTCGCGCGGCAAGCTGACGCTTGAATTCATCCAATGAAAGCGCGCCCCCGGGTACGAGTTCGTGCGCCGCCAGACGCCGGTCGAGCAGGTCAGCTTCTTCCGGAGAAACGGGCAGCAGATCATCGTTGGGCTGAGCGGCAATATGGTCCCACAATTCGGCCACAAGTTCGAGCTGCTCCTCGCGGGAAAGCCGTTGGACGGCGGGCAAATCAGCAAGCGTCATGGCTCTGGCAGCGTAACAGAAACAAGGTCTGCCGCCAACAAAGAATCCTTACCCATAGTTACGCCGCCGACGCGGCGCGCGTTTCCTGCAAGCGCTGCAATAGATACGGCAAAAGCTGTTTCTTGCGCGAGACTACCCCGTCGAGCTGCCACAAGTCCGGCCCGGCGGACGGATAGTCGATCTGGCGGCGAAACTCGTCCGAACCGCTCACCAGCAAAAGCGAGTTCTGAGTGTTGATGTCCGTCACCAGCAGCGTCGAGAAAAATAGACGCCCGCTCTCGCGGTAGCGGTCCAGTGCGGCAGCCAGCGCGTCGTGTTTTTCGTAGAACGGCCCGAAACCGAGTTCCTCAATCTGCGCCACGCTGAAACGCACGCCCGCCTCGGCGTATTCCTTGCAGTCGCTCGTGACCACCTCGCGCGGCTGGAGCGTCAGCAGCGGCGAGCCGACCGCGAAGATCTCGGCGGCCAGCGCCCCGGCGTCCACCCCGGCGATCTTCGACAATTCCGCCAGCACCGTGCGGTCCGTCGGCGTGGCGGTGGGCGAGGAAAGGTTGAGCGTGTCAGAAATCAACCCGGCCATGAGCAAGCCCGCCGTGCCAGGCGGAATCTCTATCCCGTTTTGCCGGTAGAGCAGCGCGACGATGGTGCAAGTGCTGCCGACCGGGTTGTTCCAGAAATGGATGGGCGCGTCCGTGGAAAAACCGCCGAGCCGGTGGTGGTCCAGCACCTCGACGATAGGCAGCTTGTCGGCCCCGTGCACGGCCTGCGATAGCTCGTTGTGATCGACCAGGATCAACTGGCGCGGGACGCTCTTGAGGAAGTCGCTCTTCGTGACGACTCCCTGCAACCGGCGTTCGGCGTCGAGCACGGGGAAGATGGAATCGGCGCTGGTCACGGCGCGGGCGCGGGCGGCGTCAAGCGGCACCTCGGGCGAGAAACTGGCAAACTCGCGCTCCAGCACCAGCCCGGCCCGTACCGCCCCGCGCGCCAATAGCACGGTCGTCGCCGTGTCGTAGCGCGAGCGGATGACCACGACGCCGCGCTCCGCGGCCCGGCGTTGGACTTCCGTCGGGGCCGGGAAGCCATTGGTGATGATGAGCGCTTTGACCGTCGCGTCGATGGCGGCGTCCTGGATGGTGTCGCGGTCGCCTACGATGAGGACCACCGTGCTCGGCGGATGTTCGCGCAGCCGCTTGAGCATCGTGGCGGTCTTGGCGGCGCCGACCATCAGCACGTAATCGTTGACGGCGCTGTCCGCGACGCCGACCTGAACCAGACCCTCGAAGGTTTGCGCGATGTCGCTCAGCGCGGCCCGGACCCGGCGCGTGTTGGCCAACTGCGGCTGCGGCGGAAAAAACTGCTGCACCAATTGCAGCGCGCTCAGCAGTCCGAGGCAGCGGTTGGCGTCGTCCACGACCGGCAGCCCGCGCAAGCGGCGTTTTTCAATGGCGCGCAACGCCTGGGCCACGGAATGATCCGCCCGCGCGGAGATGACCTCGCGCGTCATCACGTCGCGCACCTGCGGGGTCACGTCGCTCACGAAAACGGGCGCCTCGGCCCCGAAACGATCCAGCGCGAACTGGATGCGCGCGTTGAGATTCCCGGCGCGGGCGGCGACCACATCCTTCCACCCGAGCGCCTGCTTGAGGCGCGCATACCCGAGCGCCGAGCACACGGAGTCCATGTCGGGGTTGCGGTGGCCGATGACGATGGTTTGCACGGGAGAGAGAATGAAAGATGAAAGCTGAGAAAGGCGAACTTAACGTATTCTGCCTGCGATTTCGAACCTTGAACCTTCCCTGAAGCTGGTTTCTCGAAACCTGGATTTCCTTCTAAACCTGGATTTCCTTCTTGTAGCGGCAGACAGGACAACAAAATCAGAAGTGAGAATGGCGGGGCACGCGCAAAAATCTCTCGGCTGCGAAGTTTCAATGTCTGTGGTGAATAAACTCGGTTGGCCCGGGTCTATATGCTCAGACACTTGCAGTAAAAATTAAACCCACCCCATGAGAATCCCTGTTTTAATCACCGTGCTGCTGGCCGCCGTGCTGGCCGCCACGCCGATGCACAAAGCCTCGGCGGAGGAAGGCAACGGCGAGGTCAGCTTCAACCTTTTTTACGACAACCTCGCCGATGACGGCGACTGGTTCAGCACGCCCGAATACGGCTACGTCTGGCAGCCGGACATCGCCTACAAAAACGACATATGGCGTCCGTATTCGGACGGCTACTGGGCGCAGACCGACGGCGGCTGGACCTGGGTGTCGTACGAAAATTTCGGCTGGGCGACGTACCATTACGGTCGCTGGACGCGCCTGAAGGATGTCGGTTGGGCCTGGGTGCCGGGGTACGACTGGGGTCCGGGCTGGGTGTCGTTCCGCACGAGCGACGATTACGTCGGCTGGGCACCTCTGCCACCGAAGGTCCAGCGCGGCGTGTATGAAGGCAAGGTGGTCGAACGCCGGGTCGAGTCGATCAATTACAACGACGTGGAAGATGAGGACGACGGTTACACCTCCAACGTGGACGTGGACTACGACATCGGACCGGACAACTACTGCTTCGTGGAAACGCGCAGCTTTGGCGCGCCCGTCATCAGCGAGGTGGTGTTGCCTTACGAGCGGAACGTAGGTTTCTGCGAACACACCACGAACGTCACAAACATCTATTATGACCGGGGCGGCCCGGATGTTTACGTGTATAACGGCGGCCCTGACTACTCCTTCATCAGCGAGCGTTGCGAACGGCCCATTCCCCGTTTCCAGATCGAACGCCGCCGCGACCCGGGTTTCCTGGCGCTCGGTTTGCGCGCTGGTGGCAACCCGACGCAGGTGCGCGGGGGCATCTTGCAAGTGGCCGCGCCGCTCATCGCGCGTCGTCCGGTGAATTTTGCGACGGTCAGGCCGCCGCGCATCAAGCAAACGCTGGAGCGTCCGGAGATTGTGCATGGCTGGTCGAACACCGGGGCGGATCAGCAGGCGGTGCAACGGTTGCGCACCGACTTCAAGCAGCAGGCGCAGCAGGCTCCCGCGAAGGCGTTCGTGCCCAAGGAGCGTGCCGTGCAGCAGTTGCCGGAAGCGCAGCGTGTGGTGACCAAGTCCGACCTGCCGCCCGCGCCGCAGAAGGATATGTCGCCCGACGCCGTGGCCGCCCGACGCGCCCAGCGTCAGGCCGCCCGTGCCGCCGAAGGCAACAAACCCGGTCCCAAGCCAGGGCAAAATCAGCAGGCATTGCAGCCGAACGCGCAGCCGGGCCGACCCGGTCAACCTGGTCAGGCCGGTCAGGCCGGTCAGCCGGGGCAACCCGGCGCGAACGGCGGACGCCGGGGCGGCGCGGTGACGGAGGCAGATCGTCTCGCTCGCCGCGACGCGGCGCAGAAGGCGCGCGAGGGCCGTCAGCAAGGCCAGCCGGAGGCCGGGCAGCCCGGACAACCGGCGCAACCCGGCCAGCCGGGCCAGCCGGGCCAGCCTAAGGATAATTCCGACGAAGCCCGTGCGGCTCGTCGTGCACAGCGGCAACAGGAACGTGCCGGCCAGCAGGGTCAGCAGGCGAATCCGGGCCAACAGCCTGGCGCGCCGGAAGCAGCCGGTCAACCTAGTGGCCAGCCCAAGGATAATTCCGATGAAGCCCGCGCCGCGCGTCGCGCCCAGCGGCAGGCCGAGCGTGGGGGCCAACCGAAACAGGGGCAACCCGCCGCCCAGGGTGCCGAAGGGCAGCCCACCGCGACGACCCCGCAAAACAACGACGCGGACCGTGAGGCCCGCCGCGCCCAGCGCCAGCAGGAACGCGCCAAACAACAGCAGGCTCAGCCGGAACAACCGCAACAGCAGGCTCAGCCGCAGGGCGACCAGGACCGCGAGGCCCGCCGCGCCCAGCGGCAGGCCGAACGTGCCGCTCAGCAACAGCAGGCTCAGCCGCAGCAGCAGGCGCAACCGCAGGGCAACCCCCAGGCGGACGCCGACCGTGAAGCCCGCCGTGCCCAGCGGCAGCAAGAGCGTGCGGCCCAGCCGCAGCCGCAGCAACCAGCGCAACAGGCTGATCCGGACCGCGAGGCGCGCCGCGCTCAACGCCAGCAGGAGCAGCAGGCAGCCCAGGCGCAGCAGCAGCAGCAACAACAGCAGGGTAATGAGGAGCGGGAAGGCCGCCGTGCCCAGCGCCAGCAGGAGCGGCAGCAGCAGGCCGCCCCGCAGCAGCAGCAGGCGCAACCACAACCGCAGGCCCAGCAACAGCAACAGCAGGGTGGTGGCGACGCCGAAAAGGCGGCCCGCCGTGCCCAGCGTCAGGCCGAAAAAGGCAACAAGCCTGACCAATAAGCGTTGAGCGGAGCGGCGGACGCGTTGTTCCGACTCGACGGCGAAAAGTTTAAGCCCCCGGCGGTTGCAGACCGCCGGGGGCTTCTCTTTTAAGGTGGGGAGGCTTCTCCGAAACCTTCCCTGACTCGCGCCGCAGGCGCACCCTCGAAAAGTGAGTGGCGACCCACGGGTGCCATAGGTTTTACTACGGCGCACCCTGCTGGATAACTGACGCTCAGACGGACAATTAGGCAGCTTCGCTGCTGGTTTTTGTCATGGCGCCCGAAGGTCGCCGTCCACCCGCCATTGGAAGGCGAGGGACCGCCGTCCCTACCTTGCTGTTACACAATCCTGCCCATCAGATAACCCGGCAGATCAGCGATCTTAATCCGCTCTTGCTGCATCGTGTCGCGGTGACGCAGCGTGACGGTATCCCTCAACTCATCGCCGCGCTCGCCCAGCGTCTCGAAATCAATCGTCACCCCGTACGGCGTGCCCGCCTCGTCCTGCCGACGATACCGGCGGCCAATCGCGCCCGTCTCGTCGTAAAACACGTTCATGTGCGGTTTGAGCAGCGCCGCTACGCTCCGCGCCTTTTCCACCAGTTCCGGCTTGTTCTTGAGCAATGGAAATACGCCGCACTTGATCGGTGCCATGCGCGGATGAAACCGCAGGACGATCCGCGTTTCGCTTTTGCCCTTGTCGTCGGTGACGGTTTCCTCGTCGTAGGCCTCGCAAAGCAGCGCCAGCACCGTCCGGTCCACGCCCGCGCTCGGCTCGACGACGTGCGGCACGAACTTCTCCTTCGTTTCCTCGTCAAAGTATTCGAGCGGCTTGCCGGAATGCTTCATGTGTTGGGTCAGGTCGTAATCGGTCCGGTACGCGACGCCTTCCAACTCCTGCACGCCGAAGGGGAACTCGTATTCGATGTCGTACGTCCCCTTGGAATAATGCGCGCGGTCCGCCTCCGGGACGTTGAGCACCTTGAGCTTGGTGCGCGGAATGCCGATGTCCTCGTAGAACTTCAGCCGCTCCTCCCGCCAATATTCAAGCAATTCCATGCCCTGTTCCGGGCGGCAGAAATACTCCAGTTCCATCTGCTCGAACTCACGCGAGCGGAACGTGAAATTGCGCGGGTTGATCTCGTTGCGGAACGCCTTGCCGATCTGCGCAATGCCGAAGGGAATCTTCTTGCGCGCGGTGTCGAGCACGTTCTTGAACTGCACGAAAATCGCCTGCGCCGTCTCGGGCCGCAGGTAGGCGATGCTGTTCTCGTCCTCCGTCGCGCCGACGTAGGTCTTGAACATCAGGTTGAACGCGCGCGGCTCGGTGAGCTGGCTGCCGTTCTCCGGGTCGAACTGCACAGAGTTCTCCACTGTCTCGGTCGTCTCGCCGAGCAGTTCCACGTTCTCTACCGGCACGTTTGCCGCGCCCAGCGTGTAGAATTGCTTGGCCACTTTGCGCGCTCGCTCGACGTTTTCACCCTTTTTGAGCAACACCGCGAAAGGCTTCTGGCTTTTCCAGTTGTCCGCCCCGGACTCCGCGCCGGTGAACCGAAAAACCGTCCCGCTTTGCGGCTCGACTTGATCCGCCCGAAAACGCTTTTTCGTCAGCAAACTATCCACCATCGGGTCGCTGAACGTCGCCTCGTGGCCGCTGGCCTGCCAGACCTTGCGGTTCATCAAAATCGACCCGTCGATACCCACCACGTCCTCGCGGTCGCGCGTCATCCGCCGCCACCAGAAATCTTTCAGGTTGCGCTTCAACTCCACCCCCAGCGGGCCATAGTCCCAACAGCCGTTGAGCCCGCCGTAGATCTCGCTCGATTGAAAGACGAACCCGCGCCGTTTGCACAGGCTGACGATCTTCTCCATGCGTTCGGCGTTGGCTTTGTTGGTGTTCGGTTGAGACATAAACTTCCTGGTCGTTAAAATAGAAAACCCTACCTTCCCGGAAAACAGGGAAGGCAGGGTAGCCGCACCGACACGAGCCGGCAACGAACTTTCCGCGCGCTTTACCGGCGGCGGTCCGCCATCGTGAAGTAGTAGAGCACGTTGGCCATCGAGGCCAGGAACGCCGCCACGTAGGTCAGCGCCGCCGCGTTGAGCACCTTGCTCACGGCTCGGCCTTCCTCCGGCGTGCGGATGATCCCCAGTTCCGGCAAGATCGCCTTGGCGCGGGCCGAGGCGTCGAACTCCACCGGCAGCGTGATCAGGTTAAACACCATGATGACCACCGCGATGGACGCCATGACCATGAACCCGGTGTAATGCGACAGGAAACCCATCATCATGAAGATGAACGGCAGAAACATCAGCGACGAGCTGAACTGCGTCAGGCCCACCGCCGACGAGCGCAGTTCCAGCCAGGCGTAAGATTGCTGGTGCTGGATGGCGTGGCCGCACTCGTGCGCGGCGATGCCAACGGCGGCGGTGGAGGTGCCCTCGTACACGTCAGGCGTCAGGGCGATGATCTTTTTCGTCGGGTCGTAGTGGTCGCCCATCATGCCACTGGCCGGGATAACCTGCACGTCGTAAATGCCGCGTGAGCGCAAGATGTGCTCGGCGGTTTGCGCGCCGGTCAGGCCGCTGGAAGCGGGAACCTTGCTGTACTTGGCGATCCGGCTTTTGACGTGCAGCGTGGCCAGGATCGAAATCACGAAAGTGAGGATGATCAGGAGATACATTTGGTTTGGTCGGGGTGCGGGTTGGAGCACCCTTTTGGTTGTTGAATTAGACCGCAAAGGCGCGGTTTTGTTCAGTTATCGACAGGTAGGGAAGCCTCTCCGAGGCCTGCCCCGATTTGCGCCGCAGGCGCAGGCCGGTCACCGGCCGGTCCAAAGCATTTCAGATGATGCAGATGCGCCTGCGGCGCGATCAAGGCAAGGCTTCGGAGAGGCCTCCCTACCTCGTTATCGGTATCAGCTTCGCCTCTTCCCACAACGCGTCCAGCTCCTCGAACGTCGCGTCCTCCCACCGCTGGCCCTTTGCCCGTAGCGCGTCCTCGATCAGTCCGAAACGCCGCACGAACTTGTCCGTCGCGCGGTTGAGCGTGTTCTCGGCGTCCAGCTTGTGCCAACGCGCCAGATTGACCGCCGCGAACAGCAAATCTCCCAACTCGTCGGCCACGGCGTTGGCGTCCCCCGCCCCGGCAGCCTCCTGCACCTCGGCGATTTCCTCGTGGACCTTCGCCGCCACCTGTTCAATCGAAGGCCAATCAAACCCCACGCGGCCCGCTTTCTCCTGCGCCTTCTGTGCCCGCATCAGCGCCGGAAGCGCGGCGGGCAGCCCAGCCAGCACGCCCGCCTGGGCCGCCGCCGCGCCCTTCTCGCTGCGCTTGATCTCGTCCCAGCGCCGTAGGACCGCCGTGCTGTCGACGGCGCGATCATCCCCGAAAACGTGCGGGTGGCGGCGGATCATCATATCGCCGACCTCTGCGGCCACGGCGTCGAACTCGAACGCCCCGCGCTCGGACGCCATCTGCGAGTGCATGACGACATGCAGCAGCAGGTCGCCCAGTTCCTCGCGGAAATTCGGGTCATCCTGGGCGTCGATGGCGGCAAGGACCTCATAGGTTTCCTCGACCAGCGCGGTGCGCAGGCTGGCATGGGTCTGCTCCTGGTCCCAGGGACAGCCGCCGGGTGCGCGCAGCCGGGCGACGATCTGGCGCAGCCGTTGGAGGGGTTCGGCGGAAAAGGGCGGCACAGAAGTCATCAAAAATCAGAAGTAAACATATAGAGGTTAGCAAAACCAGAAACGGCCACGCAGATTCTCTCCCTACTTCCGCGTTCCGACTTCCAACTTCCCTAATCTCCCCGTTCCTTGCGCAACAGCGACACCCGCGCCTTTTCGAGCATGGCTCGCTCGCTGTTGGTCAGGCTGGCCAACCCGTGCTGATTGATCTTGTCGAGCAGCGGGTCGATGGACTCATGCACGTCGCGCGCCCGGTAGTCTTCGGAGCCGCCGCTGTCCGTATCCACCGCCCGGCGTGGCTTCATGCGTGGTTTGACCCCGGTGGGCACCGTCTTACGCGGCAATCGCGGGCGAAAATTGCCCAGCACCTCAAACGCCTCGCCGCCCACGCTTGCGTAGCGCGCACCGAAATACGCCACCAGCACCACCGCCCAGAGCACCGGCACCATCGCGTGGTTTAGGGCGATGAACGCCGCCGTCCAGATCGCCAGGATCGCCCCCGCCACCCAGCGCGCCGATACCCCGCCGAACATCTCCACGTTGGGATAAATGGCCGCGAACGCGATGAACACGCCAAAGTGCAGCACGTCCGAGCGCTGGTAAATCACCTGCTGATGCGTCAGTGCGGCGATGCCGAGTAGCACCGCCGGAGCCGTCACCAACATCGCCAGATAGAGCAGACTGAAGATCTTTCGGACGAAGTAGCGCTCCACTTCC
>CAXTBX010000105.1:0-16296 GCA_964242205.1 uncultured Chthoniobacterales bacterium | reverse complement strand
TCAGGCTCATAACCTGAAGGTCGTAGGTTCAAATCCTACCCCCGCAACCACTTTCAAATGCTTGAAAGTGCCACGGAACTAGCAGTTTTGGGGTTTGCCGTCGTCCTGGGTCCGTCGCCCGACTCGCTTGGCGTGCGCCCTCGGAGACCGGCGGCTTCTCTCTCCAGAACAAGGGCGACGAGGAAAGGGATGTGTCGGCTTCACCTGAACCGGCTAGCGTACGGTCACTATCCCCCCCCTTGCGCTCCGCGCTATAGGAATCCATGGAAAATCTGGACGGTCCCCGGCCGGTTCCGAACGCGAGGAGACGTTACTCGACTCCGAACGATTTCAGCAAGAAGCTGCGAATATTGAATCGCCGGGCTGACTTGTCGTGGAACTGTACCCAAACCGATTGTTCCACCTTCTGGAACGCGCTGGCCGTTACCCGGCGGCGGGCAGAGGTCATGCTCGCACACTCCCAAAGTGAGCAGTAAAGATGGCTTCAAAAGCCAGAATTTCTCCGCCGAATCCATGCCCATCCCACGACCACCTTTAGATCATGAAGTGCCGAGGCTGAGGACTTTTCTACCCGCGCCCGAAGGTGCCAACTATCTGCTCGCTACCGACCGCCGGAAGCCATCGCCCGAGCGCATCGTCGGGGCTGCCGCCTGGTGGCCCGCTGGTCCGGCCGCGCCCGACCAAGCCGCCGCGGACGTCGCCTTTTGCCGTTGGCGCACCACGCCCCGCTGGGAGGCTGATGGCCAATCTCTCCCGGCAGACCTGCTTGACGCGCTGACCGCCGAGGCCGTGTGTGGCGGCGTTAGACTCCTGCGCGGCATCGACCTTCTGCCCGAAGACGGCCCGGTGGCGACTCGACTGGCGGCGCGGGGATGGACGGTCGCATTTCGCAACGAGTTCTACGAAGGGCGCGCCAGCGCCACCTGGCCCCGCGTCGATGCGCTCTTTCGGCGGCTGGAGGAGTCGCCGGAGGGAGCAGCTGCGCTGGGCCGACTGCGGGCGGGTCCACCGACGCCCGACGTGCTCCCGGCGGTCTTCGCGCTCGTGTCGTCGAAGGGGCTCGTGCCGCCGGACCTTCTCAACTACCGTCTGAGTTCGCTTGACCAGACCGGCGGCTATTCCACGCTCACGAGCCGTGTTCTGTTGACCACCGGCGCGTCCCCGGCGCTCGCCGCCGTCCTGCTGATGCGCATGGACGCTACCGGCGCGACCATCGACGCCCGCGTGGCCGATCCGGCGATCTGCGCGGAGGCGGGGGTAAGCGTCGGCCAGGCCAACATCCTCCTGCTGCGCGCCGTGCTCGCAAATTTGCGGGCCGTCGGCGTGGAAATCCTGCGTTACCACGCGCATCCGGGCGATCACCGGGAAACAATTAACATGGCGCGGCGTCTTGGGGCGGAACGGGTGAAGGCGCTCTGCGCGTGGGAGTTCGCTCTGACGCCAAATTCCCCGCCCGGCGACGGGCAAATATTTCGCTTTGTGGTTGGCAGTTGACCTGCTTGAGTCCAGCCCGCATCTGAACCCGGTCATACGACTGTCATTACCTCATCATGAATCCCGCTGAATCTTCTCTCCTACCTCGTGTTTTGCTGGGCGCCGCCGCCGGCGCCGCCGTGGGCCTGGGCGCCTCCTCTGCCGCCGCCGCCCCGGTGGCCTTCGATCCGTTGGACGTCACCGTCGCCTACACGGGCAACGCGGCGACCTCGAGCATTTTCTTCGATCCTCAGACCGGATACGCCGGCATCCTCCAATCGGAGGGCGTGAGCGGCCTGAACGCGAATTTCCGGCTCTACTTGAACGGGAGCGCGGCCAAAGTGACCAACGTCTCGCTGTCGAACGGCAGCCAGACGAGCCAAGCAGTCTATAATAGTAACAGTTACGCGCCGCGCTTCAGCGCGGGCACGGGGATCAACGGTGGCAGCGGCACGTTCGTAAACAATTTGACCGTCAACTTGCACGACTCCAATGCAGCCGTCACCTACCCGTGGAACCCGGGTGACCGTGGCTACTTGGCCCTGGGCATCACGGCCAACGCGGCGACGGGCGGTACCGCTGCCGTCGGCACCCAGCTCTACGGCTGGGCCGAAGTGTCCTACAACGCGGACCAGAGCGTGACGATCTACCGTCTCGGCTACGACAACGCGGGTGGCACCAGTTTCGCGGGCGCCGTCCCGGAGCCAAGCAGCCTCAGCGCCGCCGCTGCGCTCGGCGCGGTGGGCCTGCTCGCGTACCGCCGTCGGCGCCGCGCGGAAGTCGCCTCAGCCGTTGATGGGTTGGCAGCGTGAGCCATCCGCCGCCGCTGTTGGTGGTTGGCTGGCCCGGCGCGGACTGGCCTCGGCTGCACCCCTTGCTCGACGCGGGCGAGTTGCCCACACTCGGCGGACTCGTGGAGAGCGGAGCGTCCGGCCCGCTGGCCGTCGTCGAGCCCCTGACGGCGGCTGCGCTCTGGACCGCCCTCGCCACCGGCCAGCCTGCGACCGTTCACGGCGTCCCGCACGACGCGGAGGTCGACTCCACCACGGGCGAGGTCCGGCCCGCAACCGCGCTTTCGTGGCGTGTGCCCGCGCTCTGGCGCGCGCTGGCCGGGGCCGGTCGGCGCTGCCACATTCTCGGCTGGCCGGCGACCCACCCCGGTACTCCTTTGCCGCATGGCGGCGCGCTGGCCTCTGACTCCTATGCCCGCCCGACTGCCCCGCCCGACGCGGCGGGCGTCGCCGGGTGGCCGCTGTTGCCCGGTGCGGTCGTGGCCGCCGATCCGGAGATTACCGCTGCGCTGGCGGAATTACGCGTTAGTCCGGCGGAGATCGAGGCCGACCTGCTGGCAGAATTCATCCCGCGCTGGCGGGAACTCCCACCCGCGCAGGACACGCGGCCCCGGCGGCTGGCCCTGGCGCTGGCGGAGACCTGGAGCATTCACAACGCGGCGACGCTCCTGCTGGAAATCTCCCCGCCGGACGCGCTGTTCGTCCATTACCCGCTGCTGGAACGCCTCGCACCACTGTTCCTGCCGTGTTCCGGTCCCCCGGACGACAGGCCGGGCGGCATCTCGCCCCGGCACGCGGAGCTGTTCGGCGACGTGCTGCCAGCAGCCTGCCGATGGCTGGACGGGTGTTTGGGCCGGTTGCAAACACTGGCCGGATCGCGCGCGACGACGGCGGTGGTTTCGCCGAGCGGCTACCGTGCGCCCGGGGGCGACGGGCTGCCGCTCTTGCCGGAAACGTTCCCGCCGACCGCCGACCTGCCCGGCTGGCGCCGCCGGGAAGGGATGTTCGCCATCTCGGGCGAGGAAGCCGGGGTGCGGCGTGACACGCTGGCGCATCGGGTGGGCGTGTTGGACGTGGCTCCCATCCTGGCGCGGCTGGCCGGGCTGGCCGCGCCGGTCGGGCGGGTAGAGAAAGAAATTTTTGTCGTGCCGAACGCTGCAGGTGGAGCGACAGGACAGGTTGCCGTGGTCATATCCCCTTCGGCAATCGGGGCAGTCGCCTTGTCACCGCAGGAGAGCCGCGACCTGCGCGCGCAGTGGTTGGCGACGGGAGAATGGCCGGACGTGCCCGCCCCAGAACGCGTGCGGCACGAGACCAACCTGGCGCTGGCGCGGGCGTGGATGGCGCGAACAGACGGGGCCGCCTTTGCCCGCCACATCCTGGAGCCCATGCACGCGGACCAACCCGAAGACCCCGACGTGGCCTTCGCGCTGGTCGAGTGCCTGTTGCGTCTGGAGTTGCTCCCGGCGGCCCGTGCGGCGGCGGAGACGGTGTTCGACCATCGCTGGGGCAGCGCGCCAGCAGAGTGGCTGTTCGGTCATTTCGCCTACTGCGAACGGCGTTACGACGAGGCTCTGGGGCACTTCCAGGCGGCGGGCACGCTGGCCGGAAACACCCTGGCCGGCTGGGAAAACCAGCTTGGGATGGCGCTGCTCAAGCTCGGACGCTTCGCGGAGGCGGACGCCGCCTACGGACGTTCCCTGGCCCGCCGCGACGACGACGCGGACGCCTACCTGGGTCGTGGACACGCCCGGCTGCGGTTGGGGAACTTCGCCGGGGCGGTAGAGGCGTCGCGAGCGGCGGTGGCGCGACGTTACGATTACCCGCTGGCGCATTTCAACCTGGGCGTTGCGTTAGCACGCACGGGTGAGGATGTCGAAGCCGTGCAAGCCTTGGAAACGGTGTTGGACCTCCTCGGCGCTCCGGTGGCTGTCTGCCGTGAGGCACGAGTGGAATCGTTGGTCGTCCACACGCGCCGCGTTTTAGCGGTATTAAGAAGGCGGCTATCTGGCCAGGCGAATTTTAGCGCCCCCCTTTGCTTTTACGCTCAAAGCTGACACAAACCTTGGATGGTTCATGTCTTGCCATACATCCACTTATCTGTTCACAGCTGCTTGGAGTGTACCAAACAAGGTAAGACTGTTTGATCGCTGCTTTGATCGCCAATCCTGAGGACGTGATCTTCGGCTTGGCTGCTGTACGGGTCGAAGACGGCTTTTGCCTGCCGGTTGGTGGTAGAGGAGCCGGGTTGCTTCAGTGGTCATCGTGTCGCTACAAACACCGGCATCCGCGACTTGGAGAACCCCAACAGCTCAGTGCTTCAGTGCGCCAGCCGCGGGAAAAGTTCGCGTGCGTTCCCGCTCATGGCGGCGCGTAGCGTATCGGCGTCGAAGAGCGGGGTAGCGTCCAACTGCCCGGCCAGCTTTTCACACGCCTCCGTCGGCGTAAAGGGCCAGTCGCTGCCGTAGTGCAGATGACGCCGATTAGCGACGTGCAGCAGCGCGCCCAACAGTTCAGGCACCGGCGCACCGGCCAGATCGTAATGGAGCTTGCGCAGTTCGGTCCGCACGTCGGGAAAACCATGTCCCTGTTCCTGTTCCAAGATGGGCAGATGGATTTCCACGCGTCCGGCGAGCACCGACAACATGGCCCCGGCGTGCGGCACGATGATGCGTAGGTCCGAGTAGCGCGCCGTCGTGCCCGAGAGGATCATCTGCATGACCGAACGCGTCGTCTCGAAGATGAACTCCAGCATCGGGCGCGGGTAACCCAGCGCCAACGATTCGCAGCAGGGGCAGGTCGGCGAGGTCGGATGGATGAACACGACCGCCTTGCGCCGGTTCAACTCGGCGTAGAGCGGGGCCAGCTCCTCGTCGCCCAGATAGACGCCGTGGTGGTTGGTTTCCAGCACGACCCCGTCCGCGCCGAGTTCGTCCAGCGCGTAGCAAGCCTCGGCGACGGCCCCTACCACGTCCGGCAGCGGCGTGATGGCAAAAAAGCCGAAGCGGTCGGGTTGCTTGCGCACCAACCGGGCGGCGGTTTCGTTGAGCCGCCGCGAAAGCTGGCGCGCGGCCTGGTCGTCGCCGAAATGCACGCCCGGTGACGAAATGGAGAGCATCGCTATGGCAATCTCCAGGCGGTCCATCGCCGCGAGGGCGCTGGCTTCGCTCCATTCCGGGATCTTCGGCATGCCGTCGGGTCGGGTGATCCCGGCGGCGACCAGGGCCTCGCGGTAGTAGTCCGGCAGGTAATGCGTGTGAACGTCGATGCGTTTACCGGGCATGGGTTGGATGGGCGTTCAAGCGACGAAATGTAGGCGAAGCGGACATGGATTCCTCACGTCTCTTCTGCGGCGTCCAGCTTGAGCGAGGCTAAACCAATGACATAGCGGAAGCGAACCTCGCCATCCTCGACGTTTGAACACACCTCGTTTACCTGTTGAATCGGGACAACCTGAAATGTCGTGCTCGCTGGCGATCTGCTCGGGCGTAAATGCTTCCAAGGGCCCGAAGGTCATGTGGCCCGCGTTGTGCACGACCACGTCCAGGCGGCCCGCTTGCTTGATAATCTCGGCGACGGCGGCCTGGGCTGATTCCTCCGAAGTCACGTCCAGTTCGAGGGTGCGCAGGTCAAGCTTGTCTGCCTCCGCTTTTTCGGCGTACTCGGCGACAAACTAGGCGTTGCGCCCGGTGGTGGACCGCAAACTGGCAAAAACGGTGTATCCGGCTTTTGCCAATGCTTCGGCTGCGAGCTTCCCGAAGCCGCTCGACGCGCCTGTGATAAGAATGATTTGACCCATGGCAATCTTTCGATGGTTTGAGAACGAGCCCCGCAGGTTTCAGTAGGCGAACCCACCGTTGGCGAGCAACACCTGCGAATTGATCCAGGCCCCGTCCGGTCCGGCCAGGAACGACACGACGCCCGAGATGTCGTCCGGTTCGCCCAGGCGACCCAGGGGAGCCATCTGCGCGATCTTGTCCATCTCCTCTTGACTCTTATCTTTGGTGAAGAGCGGTGTGTTCACCGGTCCCGGGGCCACCGCGTTGACCGTCACCTTCTGCTTGCCCAGTTCGTTGGCCAGCACATGCACCAAGCCTTCCACCCCGGCTTTCGAGGCGACATAAGCGCCGTAGGTCGGGAACGCCTTAGCCAACACGCTGCTGGAGAAAACGATGATGCGTCCGCCCTCGGCGATGCGCTTGGCCGCCTCGCTCAGCAGCAGGAACGTGCCACGCAGATTGGTGTTGATGACGTGGTCGAACAGTTCCACGTCGCCCTTGGCGATGGGGGAGAGCGGCATGATGCCCGCGCAATGCACCACCACGTCCACCCGGCCGTACCGGGAGGTGGTTTGCTCGAATAATGCGGCGACCCCTTCGGGCTTGGAGACATCTGCCTGGACGGCCAACGCCCTGCCGCCCGCCGTCTCGATGCCGCCGACGACTTTGTCCGCCTTTTCGGCCCCGCCCGAGTAACCCACCACGACGGAAAACCCGTCCTTGGCGAGACGCGCGGAGACGCTCTTGCCGATGCCGCCCGAACCGCCCGTGACAATGGCCACCTTGGTGTCCCCGGCTTGTGGTGAGTCAGTTGTGATCATATTCGACGAAAGATTCGGCTCGACTGAATTATTTGTCTCATGCAAAAGGTGCATGATGAATATACGCCTGACGCATGCCCGGCAAGTTGACCTGAACCTGCTCGTGTACTTCGCCGCGCTGGCGGAGGAGACGAGCATCTCGCAGGCGGCCAAGCGGTTGCGGCTCAGCCAGCCGTCCATGAGCCGCGCCTTGCAGCGGCTGCGGCAGATGTTTGGCGACGACCTGCTGGTACGCGGCGCCGAAGGCTACGAACTGACACCCAAGGGCAAAATGCTGCTGCAAGAGTTGGCGGAGATCCTGCCCAAGGTGGATCGTCTGGTCGCTGGTTCGCACTTTGACCCGCAACGCGAGACGGCGCGCTTTCGCATCACTGCCACTGACAACGCCGCTCACCTGTTCTCCGCCGTGCTCTGCCGCCGACTGTCGCAGTGGGGCAAGGTGGTGTTTGATTTCCAGCCCTGGTGCGACGGGGTGTACGACGACCTCGACCACGGCCGCACAGACCTGCTGCTGGCGGCCCAGGATGGTTTGCTGTCCAAACACCTGCGCAGCGAGGTGCTCTTTGCGGACGAGGTGGTCTGCGTGGTGTCCAATGATCATCCCTTAAACAAGCGAATCAGCTTCAAGCAGTTCGTGGCTGGCCAGCACATCGACGTGACCGTGCTCAGCCATTCCCAGTCGCTGCTTGAGCGGGAGCTTGCCCGGCGCGGGCTCACGCGACGCAACGTTTTTCATGTTCCCTATTTCTCCGTGGCCATCCACGCGGTGGCGGGCACGGAGTTGATGACCACCGTGCCGCGGCGGTTGGCGGGTTTGCTCGTCAATCCCGCCAAGGCCAAGCTGTTGGAGTTGCCCAGGGAGATCAGGGAGTACAAGTACCTGATGGCGTGGACCGCGCGGCTGGAGACGGATGCTCAACACCGCTGGTTGCGGCAGACGGTCCGCGCGGCGGCACAGGAGATCCAGCCTTTGTCTTGACGGAACCCCGTGGGTCGGGGCGAGTTGCCACAGCCCGCCAGCGGCTGTTCATTCGTCTCGTCGGTGGCCCGGATGCGGGTCGCAAGCGTGCCCACAACGACTACTGTGTCTCCCGGTAGTGGTACGTTTTGAGAATTGTCGGGCAAGCGGCCCGCTTGCCATGGCCTGCGGCACCGGGGCCCGTTGCTACAAAGAGGCAAAACGCACCACCACTGAATTGATCGACAAGGACGATCAGACTGGCTAAACATGTTGATTCGCTGGGAGATAACCCCGTGCTGCCCCCGGCGTGAACGTGGACATCTATCATCGTTTAGCGAACCAACCCACGTTGCCGACGACGACAGCCACCTCCGAAACTCATGCGTTCATTCCTGATTCTCTGTGCATTGTTTGCGCTGGCGGGCTGCACCCAAATGACGCCCTTTTACGCGAACACCCCCGGCCAGCAGCATCGCTCCGTGCGGTACGAGAAGAATTACGACTTGGCCTTCGTCGAGTTCGGTGAACAAGGATCGTATCAGGACCCCACCCAACTCGAAAACGCCCGCGACCTCATCAAGAACACCTCCCGCCCGCTCGTCCTGACCTACGTTCACGGCTGGCAGAACAACGCCCGCTCGGGCGACGCCGAAAAATTTGCCTCCTTTCTGCGCGATCTCAGCAAATCAGAGATTGTGCGCGCCGCGCATTACCACGTCGTCGGCATCTACCTCGGCTGGCGCGGACAACTGACCAAAGTGCCGGTCGCCAAGGAACTTACCTTCTTCAGCCGCAAGGCCGCCGCCGAACGTCTGGCCAGCAACTTCGATTGCTACGACGCCATCGCCTCCGTTTCCGAAGCCGCGCGCAAGTACCACGCGCTCGACGGGCAGTACACCATCCTCGTCGGTCATTCCTTTGGCGGCCTCGTGGTGGAACGATCGGTGGCGCACGCCATCAACGCCGAAATTCACGGCCACGCCGACCCGGACCGGACCCTGCCCGCCGACTTGATCCTGCTGCTCAACCCGGCATCGGACTCGATCCTGACGCGCCAGATGATCGCTGCCCTGTACAGTCGGCACTTGGAAGCCACGCGGCAGTTTGTCGTCTCGCTGACCTCGACCGCCGATGCGGCAACCGGGCTGGCGTTTCCGGTCGGGACGGGGCTGGCGGCGGCCACCAAAGGATTCAACGACGTGCGCGTGCCCGGCCCGGCGGTCCACACGGAAAGCGAACGCCGGTTCTACACCTCGACGCCCGGCCACAACCCGTTCCTGATCAACCACGAAACCGAAGACTTGCACAAGACCCTCGACGGCCACGGCCAGACGGCGTTCGAGGCCAACTTGTCGCACCACTCGCTCGTCGGCCACGTCTTCACGACCGACGACGGGGCGGGCGGTCTGAAATTGTGGCATTTCAAGCGCGTCGGGCCGGTCGATGTACCCTACTGGGACGTGGCGGTGGACCCGTCCATCATCAAGGACCACGGCGACATCTGGAACGACCGAGCACGCGCGATGATGGCTGCCGTCTTCCGCATGAACATCCCAAGCAAGGTGACGCGCGCATCACGCACGAATCTCCTGCCTGCGGGCGAACCCGCGACGCCCGGGGTGCCGCCCAAGCCGAACCTGCAGCGCGAACCAGATTTCCAACGCCTCGCCACGCCGCAGACCCCTTGACCGTTGGGTCGGCATCGGCCTCATTGCCGATCCACCGCCTACCATGATGCCCGCCGCCCAAGTCGATCTCAAACGCACCGTCGCCGAACTCAAGGAACTGCGCGCCCTGACCGGCGACGCCGACGGCGCGCAACGCGTCGCCTTTACTCGAAAATGGGTCGCCGCGCGCGATTGGTTACGCGCCAAGCTCGCCGACCTACCCGTCGAAACGCACACAGACGCGGCGGGCAACCTCTGGAGCACTTTGCGCGGCGTGTCCCCCCGTGCGCTGCTCATCGGCGGCCACCTCGATTCCGTGCCCAACGGCGGTTGGCTCGACGGCTGCCTGAATGTCCTCGCCGGTCTGGAAATTCTCCGCCGCCTCCATGCCCGGTACGGCGACCGCCTGCCCGTCACGGTACGTCTCGTGGACTGGGCCGACGAGGAGGGCGCGCGCTTTGGCAAGAGCCTTTTCGGGTCATCCGCTTGCTCGGGTAACCTCGATCTTATCGAAGCCCGCACGCTGCGCGACAAATCTGGCGTCCTCCTCGCCGATGCTTTGCGCGAACACGGCCTCGACCTCGAAAGCGTCACCAACAGCCGCCAGGAACTCGCCGACGCCGCCGCGTACCTCGAACTCCACATCGAACAGGGTCCCGTCCTGCTCGACCTCGACCTGCCGCTCGGCACGGTGCTGGGCACCTTCGGCGTGGAGCGCCACGCGATGACCTTCCACGGTCAGGCTGCCCACTCGGGCAGCACGCCCATGCACCGCCGCCGCGACGCCTTTCTGGCCGCCGCGCGGATGGCCCCGGAGATCTACGAAATCGCCGCCCGCCACGGCGGTGTCTGCACGCTGGGCAGTTGCACGACGAAACCTGGCATCGTCACGAGCGTGGTGGCGGAATGCCGCCTTACCCTGGACCAGCGTCATCTCGACGCCCCCGCCCTCGCGGGGATGCTCGCCGACGCGCAAGCTGCCAGCGAACGCTTCGCGCGCGAGGGCAACGTCACGGTCGCTTGGGAACGCCTCTGGAACATCGCGCCCGTGCCGTTTCACCCTGAACTGCTCGCCCTTTGCGACGCCGCCATTGCCGAAACCGGCGCGCCGCTCCACCGCCTGCCCTCCGGTCCGCTGCACGACGCCGCCGAGGTTGCCCGCGCCGGGGTCCCCACCGTGATGATGTTCGTCCAGAGCCTGCACGGCATCAGTCATAATAAAATCGAGGACACGCGCGAGGAACATCTGGAACTCGCGGTCGCCGCCTTCGACTGTCTGGCCGAAAAAACCCTTATCTGGGTCCAATCACACTGATTCACTCCATTTCCCAACCTGCGAAATCTGCGGACGATTTTTCTGCTCGTCACGTCCGCGCTCCCTCCCTAAACTTCCCCCTTTGCCAGTTGCAACCGGGAATCAGTCAGAGGGAAATCTTCGCACTATGCCGACACTCGCCACGACCGTTGACGGACTCAAGTTACCTAACCCCTTCATCATCGGCTCCGGCCCTCCCGGCACGAATCTCAACGTCATCAACAAAGCTTTCAAGGAAGGCTGGGGCGCGGTCATCGCCAAGACGATCAGCCTCGACGCGAGCAAGGTCGTCAACGTCACCCCGCGCTACGCCAAGCTCTACAGCGCCGACCGCTCCGAGGTCATCGGCTGGGAGAACATCGAACTCATCAGCGACCGCAAATTTGAGATCTGGCTCGACGAATTCAAACGCTGCAAGGACCAGTATCCCGACGGCGTCCTGATCGCCTCCATCATGGAGGAATTCAACCAGGACGCGTGGATCGAAATCGTCCAGCGGTGCGAGGCCGCCGGGGTAGATGCCTTCGAGCTGAATTTTTCCTGCCCCCACGGTTTGCCCGAACGTAAGATGGGCGCGGCGATGGGCCAAAACCCGGAAGTTTTGGAGGAAGTCAGCGGCTGGGTCATGTCCGCCGCCACGAAGCCGGTCTGGGCAAAGATGACGCCGAACATCACGCGCATCGAAGACCCCAGCCGCGCCGCCCTGCGCGCTGGTTGCCAGGGACTCAGCGCCATCAACACGATCCGCAGCGTCACAAGTGTCAACCTCGACACCCTGCGCCCCGAACCCACCGTCGAGGGCTACACCACGCCCGGTGGCTACTCGTGCAAGGCGGTGCGTCCCATCGCCCTGCGCATGGTCATGGAAATCGCCACCATGATCCGCCGCGAGTTCCCGGGCCGCACGCTCTCGGGTCTAGGCGGCATCGAAAACGGCGGCGACGCGGCGCAGTTCATCCTGCTCGGCGCGGACACGGTGCAGGTCTGCACGGGTGTCATGAAGTTCGGTTACGAGTGCGTCAAGCCCATGCGCGAGGAACTCCTCGCTTTCATGGAAAAGCACAACTTCGAGACCCTCGCCGACTTCAAGGGCCACAGCCTCGACTACTTCACCACGCACGCGGAACTCGTGCGCATGCAGGCTGACAAAAAGGCAGCCCAAAAAGCCGCTGTCGCCGCTGAGCAACAGAAGAAGATGGTCCTCGCCGATGGCGAATGGAGCGGCGACAGCTTCGTCGAACAGTCCGACGCGTTGGCGCGCGGCTAACTGTCTTCTGCCCGTCTTCCTCACTTGGCGGCTTTGCGCCTTGGCGTGAGTTCCCTGTTTCCTCCCCTCTCTTTGTGAACTTGGTGAACTTTGTTCGAGATTTCTACTGCGTTCCCATTTCCGCCTTCCGCATGCGCTTATGATTCCTGTCCCCAACTTTATCGGCGGTGAATGGCTCACCTCCCATGCCACACAGACCACGCCGGTCCACAACCCCTCGCGCGGCGAGATCATCGCACAGACTCCCCTCTGCTTCGCCGCCACGGTCCACGACGCCGTCTCCGCCGCCCACGCCGCCTTTCCCGCGTGGTCCGACACGCCGCCGACCGAGCGCGCCCGCGTCTTCTTCCGCTTCAAGATGCTCCTCGAAACCCATTTCGAGGAATTGGCTCAATCCGTCACCCGCGAGCACGGCAAGACGCTCTCCGAGGCGCGTGGCGACGTGCGCCGGGGCATCGAGATGGTGGAGTTTTCCTGCGGCATCCCGTCCCTGCTCATGGGCGAAATCCTGCCCAACGTCGCGCGCGGGATCGACTGCGACGCCATCCGCCAACCCCTCGGCGTCTGCGTGGGCATCACGCCGTTCAACTTCCCGGCGATGGTCCCGCTGTGGATGTACCCGGTGGCCCTCGTCTGTGGCAACACCTTCGTCCTCAAGCCCAGCGAAAAAGTCCCGCTGACCGCCATCCGCATCGCGCAACTCCTTGCCGAGGCGGGCCTACCCCCCGGCGTGTTCAACATCGTCCACGGCGGACGCGAGGCCGTGGACGCCCTCCTCACGCATCCCAAGGTGCGCGCGATCAGCTTCGTCGGCTCGACGCCCATCGCGCGCTACATCTATGAAACCGGCACGCGCCACGGCAAGCGCGTGCAGTCCAACGGCGGCGCGAAAAACTACGTCGTGGTCATGCCCGACGCCGACGTTGAGCATTCGGTGCGCGGCGTGACCGAGGCCGCCTTCGGCTGCGCGGGCGAACGCTGCATGGCGGGCAGTACCGCCGTCGTCGTGGGCGACGCGGCCAAACGCTTCCTGCCACGGCTCGTGGACGCTGCCAAGGCGATCCAGGTCGGCCCGACCGATACGCCAAACCAACCCGGCATGGGGCCGGTCATCACCCGCCAGCACGCCGACCGCGTCGCCGAACTCATCGAACACGGCCAACGCGAGGGCGCGACAGTTGCCGCCGACGGTCGCGGCGTGAAAATCAGCGACGCCCCCAACGGCTTCTTCGTCGGCGCGACGATCTTGGACCACGTCGCGCCTGGCACGATGGTCCACCACGAGGAGATCTTCGGCCCGGTCCTCAACGTCATGCGCTTCGACGACCTCGACGCCGCCATCGAATTGGCCAACGCCAGCGCCTACGGCAACGGCGCGTCGATCTTCACCCGCTCGGGCAAAGCCGCGCGCGAGTTCAAGCACCGCGTCAAGGCCGGGATGGTCGGCGTCAACATCGGTGTACCTGCGTCGATGGCTTGGTTCCCCTTCAACGGCTGGGACGACAGCTTCTTCGGCGACCTCCACATGCAGGGCCGCGAGGGCATCCAATTCTTTACGCAACTAAAAGTCACCACCACCCGCTGGTTCAACGACAACGAAGGCACGATCTGGGCGGATAAATAATTTTCTCTTCTTCCGCGCTTTTCCGCGTCTCCGCGTTAAAAGAATGACCACCGCACCTGACGAACCCGGCCTCGAAGACTCCCACCTCTACAACGCCGACCTCGCGCCTGTCCCCACCGCCCAGCGCACCTGGACGGTCTGGAACTACGCCGCGCTCTGGATCAGCATGTCGGCCTGCATCCCCACCTACATGCTGGCCTCCTCGCTCATCGGCGGCGGCATGAACTGGTCCCAGGCCGTCCTGACGATCTTCCTGGGCAACCTGATCGTCCTAGCGCCGATGATCCTCAACGCCCATGCTGGCACGCGTTACGGCATCCCTTTCCCGGTCTTTTGCCGCGCGGCGTTCGGCACGTCGGGCGCGAACATCCCCGCCCTGCTGCGTGCGTTGGTGGCCTGCGGGTGGTTCGGCATCCAGACGTGGATCGGCGGCAACGCGATCTGCAAGATCCTCGGCGTCTTCCTTCCTTCTCTCACCCACGCCGCCGCCCTCCCCCTGCTGGGCATCAACGCGCCGCAACTCGGCTGCTTCCTCGCCTTCTGGGCCGTCAACGTCTGGATCATCTACCTGGGCATCGACTCCATCCGTTTTCTCCTGAGCATCAAGGCCCCGCTGCTCATCCTCCTCGGCCTTGCGCTCCTCGGCTGGGCCTACCGCGGCGCGGGCGGTTTCGGTCCGATCCTCTCGCAGCCCAGCGCCTTTGCACCCGTCCAGCCCAAAGCCGGGCAATTTTGGCATTACTTTGTCCCGGCGCTCACCGGCATGATCAGCTACTGGGCGACGCTCTCGCTCAACATCCCCGACTTTAGCCGCTACGCCCGCACCCAGCGCGACCAGGTCGCCGGTCAGGCCCTGGGCCTGCCCGCGACGATGGCTTTCTACAGCTTCATCGGCGTCGCCGTCACCAGCGCCACGACGATCATCTACGGCGAAACCCTCTGGGACCCGGTGGACGTGCTCACGCGCTTCAAAAATCCCGTCGTGCTCGTCGTCGCCATGCTCGCGCTCTGCGTGGCGACGCTGGCGACCAACATCGCCGCCAACGTCGTCGGTCCGGCCAATGATTTTGCCGCGCTTTCGCCCCGCCGCATCTCCTTCCGCACGGGCGGCCTCATCACGGGCGTCATCGGCATCCTCATCATGCCGTGGAAGCTCGTCGCCGATCCTTCCGGCTACATTTTCACCTGGCTGGTCGGTTACAGCGCGCTGCTCGGTCCCATCGCCGGAATCCTCATCGCGGATTACTTCGTCGTCCGCCGTTGTACCCTCAATGTGCGCGCGCTCTACTCCCCCGCTGGACCCTACACCTACACGCGCGGCTACTCCATTGCCGGGTTGGTCGCACTGTCCCTGGCGATCCTCCCGAACCTGCCCGGTTTTCTGGTTACGGTGCGGTGGTTGCCAAAGACTGCCGTGCCCGCATTCTTCGTCGCCGCGTACGATTACGCCTGGTTCCTCGGTTTCGCAGTGGCGTTCGTCGCATACCTGATTTTCCATCGGAAGAACGGCGGTCGGCAACCCGTTGAAAACGAGCCAAAAGCTGTGCATTTCGAGCCAAATTCCATGCGGTAATTTAGCCCCTCTGCAACAAATCCGACACATTGCAAATAACGCTTGCCGAACCCATCCGACCGACTAATCTCCGGCGTTGTTCACGAGCAAAGTTACGCAGGACTCCACAAACATTCATCGGGGAAATTTAAGGGCACTATTATGAAGAAAACTTTGTTAACTGTTACTCTCGCTGCTCTGGCTGCCAGCACGCATGCCTCCGGTGCGGTCGTCATCAACGAAGTCTATGGCGGCGGTGGCAACGCCAGCGCCACTTACACCAATGACTTCATCGAATTGTACAACAACGGCCTTGCGGCTGTGGATCTGAGTCTGTATTCGCTCTACTACGCCGCCGCCGCCGGTGCTTTCCCCACTACCGGCACCACCCAGATCACCGCGCTGACCGGCACCATCGCCCCTGGCGCAACCTTTCTCGTCCAAGAAGCGAGCAGCGGCGCGGTTGGCACCGCCCTGCCCACCGCTAACCAGACTGGTGGCATCAACCTGAGCGGCACCGCCGGCAAAGTGGCGCTCGCTCTCAATGGCACCGTGATCACCGCTGCCAACACCGCTGGTGTTCAGGATTTTGTCGGGTACGGCGCGACCGCCAATTTGTTTGAGGGCACTGCCGCCGCTCCCGCGCCTTCGAACACTACCTCGATCAGCCGCGCCGCCCTCGGCTTGGACACCAATCAGAACAGCATTGATTTCACGGCCGGTGCGGGCAGCCCGACCGCCGGTGTACCCGAACCCGCGACCTACGCTTACGTCCTCGGTGGCGTCGGCGCGCTGGCCCTCGGTATACGCCGTCGCTTGATCTGATTTGTAAACGTTCCGAATCCAGAACGGTTTGCTTACCTCCCCGCGCAGTTCACCAAGCTACCGTCATCTACCACCAATCCAACTAACCGGAAAACACTCAGGGAAATCCATCATGAAAAAAACTATCATCGCCGCCACGACGGCTCTTCTGCTCACCGCCGTTGGTGCCTCCGCCCAGATGCTCACCATCAGCGAAGTCTACGGCGGCGGCGGCAACAGCG
>CAXTBX010000104.1:0-16398 GCA_964242205.1 uncultured Chthoniobacterales bacterium | reverse complement strand
ATCTCCGGCGCGATCTCGTAAACCATCGACTGCAATTCGTCGTTGGTCAGCGGCGGGTAATCGACGCGGATGAGGTCGCCGTTGATGCGCAGCATCGGCGGGTTGCTCGTCGAGAGATGGAGGTCCGAGGCTTTCTGCTCGGCCATCAGTTTGAAAAAGGCGTCGATCCTGGCCATGAGTGGGCGGTAGTAGAGTTGCTGCCACCACCGAAAGTAGCTGGATTGATGCCAACCGCCGCAGTGGTTAGAACTTCACCGAAAAACCGGCTCGGATACGATAACTCGGCACCACTTGGAAGGCCGTGTTGTCGATGAGCACCGGCAAATCCGCACCTACCTCGCCGACCACGCGCTTGCCTACCCTCGCCAGCAGCCGGGGGCCGACGTAGAGCGCGGTTGTCCCGGTGTCGTCGGCGATTTCGCCGCGGAAGGTGTCGCGGTTTTTGTGTTCGCCGCTGACCACACACATCGCGCCTAGCGTCACCGGGCCGAAATTCCCGAAACGTTTGCCTTGGAACAAGAAATATCCAGGTCCGGCGTCGAACGAAAGGTCGTTGGCGTAGCGGTAGTCGTAAGCGCCGGTCGTGCGTACGGTGTACTGCACGCTGCCTTGAAAAAACGCCGCCTTGTAGCGGCTGAACACACCCAGGCCGAGCACCGCATCGTATGATCCGCTGCCCAGCGCCAGATCGTGCCCATGAATGCCGCTGGGCGGCGCGTCCTCCACCTCGACCTCGTTGAACTCTTCTTTGATGCGACTCGCGCTGCCGGTCGGGAACTTGACTCCGGCGATCATGTTGAGTGAGAGGGCAAAGTCTTTCGGTCCGTCGCTAACCGGCGCAGGTGTGTCCTTCGCGTCTTTGGCCTCATGCTTTGCCGAGGGCGGCGCGGTAAGGTTCATCTCTTTGTGGAAGGCCACGAAGTTGAACAGCAAAGACACGTCGCCCACGCCGCCGACACTGTCCCGGTCGGTCTGGAAACCCTCGGGCCGTTTGTACTCGCGGTCGATGAGCGGGACGTTGACCTGCATACCCAACCGGTCGTTAAAATTGTACCCGGCGAGGAGTTGGGTAATAGAACTTTGTTCGTACTGGTCGGCAACGTTGGCGACCTCGTGGCCGCTGAGTTTGGTGGTGCCGAAAAACGTGTACTGCTCGGCGGCGGCCGCGTAGAAACCGCCTGAACGGGGGTGCAGAGGCTCAACGTTGATTTCCTGGTTGGGCGTGTAGCAGCCGCAGATGTCACAGCCGCGCGAAATGCCCGGCGGTAAGACCCAGGATGTGAGCAGCGTGAACAGCGGAAGCAAAGGGCGAACGGAACGAGAGAAAGAAATGTTTTGCATGGAAACGGAGCAGTAATGGTGTTTGAGAACATGGGTGGACGCATCAGACGGATAGGCAAGATGCAGGTTGCCCAGAAAAGGGTAAAACTCGGCCTGGGTTAGGCCGGTTCACCGGCCAACGATGAGCGGCGGGCAGGTCGAACGACGCGCCGCCCGGACAAGGATCAGGCCACGCGTGGCGGCGGCGTGGGCGGCGCGTCCGCGGCCCTCCCCGAACGTGTCTCAACCATTACTGCCAATGCCACGCCGCGCCGAACCATTGGCACGAACGTCACCCCGGGCAACACCGCCGTCAGCTTGGCTTTGACCAGCAAAACCCGGCCGGAAGAACTTTCGCGTTCTTCGCGGGACTCTTTCTGCACGCCCGCGCTGATCTTCCGGCACAATTCGCACGGATGCGCCCCGTCAAAGGTGCGCACCAATCCTTCGCGCATGCTGCCGGAATCCTGCGCGTAACTTACGACCATCTGTGCCCACGCCACGGTCTGCAACACCGCCCAGTGCCCGCCGCCGACGACGGCGAACGCCGCAAGGCAGCAGACCAACACCAGGAATCGCACCGCAGCGCGCATCGGGATAAACTATGTCACGGCGTGGGTGCGGGGGCCATCATCTTCGCGGCCATCTCCATGCCCATCCGCTGCATCGTGATCATCTGCTGTTGCTGATCCTTGAGGACCTTCAACTGGTCCGGCGTCAGCACGTATTCGACCCGCGCGTCGATGCGCCGGTTCAGGTCTTCCTGCGCCTTGACGAATTGATCCACCTTCGTCGGGTCGGTCATCATCCCCGCGCCGTCGTTGCCCATCGCGTCCTTCAGACCACCAGGAAAATTGATTTTCTCTTCGTTGACGGCTTGCAGCATGGCACGCGACTGGTCGGAATTCAGCGGGGTGGTGTTGTTGGCCGCGAGTTGTTGCTGGTAATGGCTCAAGGTGTACCGGCCAACCAGCGTCTTTTCGTAGTCCTTGTATTGCGGGTAGAGATCGTCTCCCAGCGCGGCCTTGATCTTGGCGTCGGGGTCGCCCGTGTCAGCAGCGGCCGCCGAAGCGTCGACACCTTTGTCGAACATCTTCATCCCCTTTTCCATGTCGCCCGCTTGTTTGTCGAGCAATGCGTTGTAAAAGGCTTCGGTCTGCTCCGGCGTGAAGTTGTGCTGCTTGACGAAGTCGCTGTAAACCTGTTTGAGCGCCGCACCCTGGGTAGTTCGCATCATGTTTTTCATCGCCGGGTCCTTCATCATTTTGGCCAGCGACCCGGTGAAAGCGTTGAGGCCTTTGTCCTTCTTCTTTGGCCCTGCTGTGGCGGTCGCGTCGGCCGCCGGGTCGGGCGTCGAATCAGCCTGCGCTGCGGCAATGGCGGCAGCCTCGCGGGCCTCGCGGCGGGCCTGTTTTTCGGCCTGGGCGGTGGCGGCGGCCTGCCGTTGTTTCTCCTCCTGCGCGGCGACGGCGGCCTTGGCTACGCGCACTTCCTCCCGCTGGGCTTGCGTCTGTTTCGTCAATTCGACGACCTGCGTAGTCGAGAGCTGGCTAAACCGCTTTTCGCGTACCAGCAAGCTGCCGAGGGACACGCTGACGAGCAGCAGGAAAATGAGCGCGACGTTCTTGAACATAGGCGGGGGCAGCGCCTTTATACCCGTCCTACCCGTCCGCTGTCCAACATTACCCGCGCGGACCACTCACAACCGGCTGGCACTCTGGGTCGGCGGTTTGTGCGCGATCACCTGCTGAATTTGTCGGATCAGCTTGTCCCTGGTGTAAGGCTTGGGCAGGAAACCGCTCAACCCCCGGCTCAGCATCTGGCTTAACTTGTCGGGATGCGTATAGCCGCCGCTGATGACCGCCGCGACGTTGGGGTTGATCGCCTGCAACTCGTCGAAAATCAGGTCACCGCTCAACCCCGGCATGCTAAAATCGAGGATCACGAGGTCAATTGCCGCCCACAGCCGCGCATAGATGGATACGGCCTCGAACGCGTCGCGCACGCTGAGCACGCGGTAATCCTCGTCGGTCAGCATCACCTCGACGGCCTGGAGCGACGCCGGGTCGTGGTCCGCGACGAGCACGACCTCCCGCAGCCCGGTCGGGTTGGCCATGAAGATTTGCTCCATGCTGGCCGGGGGACGCACCGTGACGGCGGGCTCCGGCGCGCGCTCCTGCGGGGGCCGGGCGGCGGCCTCGGCAGCGAGGCGTTCTTCCTCAATGCCCGCCTGCCGCGTTTCCTCCAACAGATCGATGGCCTGCGCGCTGAACTTCCGCGCGTCTTGCACGCTGTTGACGAGGTGTTCGAGGAACCGCTGCAACGTTGCGTCCTCGCTGACGAGCAGTTCCGGGTATTGCCGGAAGTCCGCCAACCCGCGCAGCAGCCCATCGACCGTGCGCAGCGCGCCTTGCAGCCGCGCGGTCTCCTCTGTGGAAAGTGTCATGCGTGAAATAGTGTCAGCGCGGCGACAGAGAAGTGATTCACGTTAGCTCCACCCCGAAAAAATCCCGTAGTACGCGCTGGTAAACAGCATGCTTCATCGGCGGCAGGGAAGCGAGCGGGAAAGCTGCCGGTTTGATCCAGCGTACGGCTCGGAACTCCGGGTGGGCCGTTGCGTGGTTGATCACGCCCACCCCGCCGCGCAGCCGTAGGCGGAAATACGTTTGCTCCTGTCCATGGCAGCCCCATTTGACGATGCCGGGCGGGAAATCGTACCGATAGGGGCCGCGCCGTTCCTCCACCGAGTAATGGTCCGGCTCCAGCGAAAGTTCCTCCCATAACTCGCGCGGCAGGGCGCTTTCTGGCGTCTCACCCGCATCAATGCCACCCTGCGGAAACTGCCATGACCCGGGGTGGTCGGCGCGCTCGCAGATGAGGATCATCCCGGCCTCGTCTTGCAGGATGGCCGCCACGTTGGGTCGGTAGGTCATCTGGAAGCGCGCTTCTACGCCATGATATGACAAAACAGACGCGCCGAAAATCACGGCTGCCGGGCGGGAAACTCGTTTCCACCGGCCAGCGATGACTTTCGGCGCGTCGTGAAGTTACGAGCCTGCCGCGCTTACTTCGCGGGAGCGGAAACGTAGGCGACCTGCGTTGTGGTGTTAAGCTTGGTGGCGTCAGCCTTCTTGACGCTGGCACTGGCCGAGCAGCCGACGTTGAGGCTGGCGGCGGCGACGATCAGGGTGGTGATGGCGATGAATTTCTTCATGTTATTTATGGCTGGTTGTTGGTTTTCTGCAGATTCACGCGGACGTACGCAAGTGGCCTCAATGGTGCAGCAAAATGTCCCAAACCGCTCCTCCCAGATTGAGGGCTCCGACAAAGGCGGCGTAGAGGATCACAGCAAACAATGTTTTCATGGAACCGGGGGGCGGTTTTTAACTCCTATCGTGTCGGAGCGCGGGACTGGACTTGTGGAAAGCTCATGATTTCGAGGCGCTTGGCCGCCCGATGCTGTGGTACTGGAACCCTAGGTGCTCCATTGTTACCGGATCGAGCAGATTGCGCCCGTCGAACACCAGCGGCGAGGCCAGCGTTTCCTTGAGTTGATTGAGATCCACCTTGGCAAATTCGTGCCATTCGGTGGCGATGATCAGCGCCTCGGCTCCCTGCGCCGCCGCCAGCGCGGATTCGGCCAGCTTTGCCTCGGGGATCAGCTTGAGCGCCCGCACGTTTTCCATGCCCTTCGGGTCATATGCCGTGACGTGCGCGCCCTCGGCGAGCAGGTCTTTGATGAGTTCGATGGACACCGACGAGCGGATGTCGTCCGTGTCGCCCTTGAACGTCAGCCCCCAGACGGCGATTTTCTTCTCGCGCAAGATCCACAGGGCGTCGCGTAGCGACTTCAGGAACCGCTCTCGCTGGCTCTGGTTGATGCGCTCCACTTCCTTGAGCAGCGTGAACGGCACGCCCAACTGCTCGCTGATAGCAATGAACGCCGCGATGTCTTTTGGGAAACAGCTCCCGCCGTAGCCCAGGCCCGCGTTCAGGAAGTTGCGACCGATGCGCTTGTCCATGCCGATGCCATCGGCCACCTTTTCCACGTCCGCGCCGCTGGCCTCGCAGATCGCGCTGACGGCGTTGATGTAGCTGATTTTCAGCGCCAAAAACGAATTGGCGGCGTGCTTGATGAGTTCCGCCGAGTTGATGTCCGTCACGAGGATCGGGGCCATGAACGGCTCGTAAACTTTCTTCATCAACGCCAGCGCGCGGTCGCTTTTCGAGCCGATGACGATGCGGTCGGGGTGCATCAGGTCGTCCACCGCGCAGCCTTCGCGCAGGAACTCCGGGTTGCTGACCACGTCGAACTCCGCGCCCTTTTTGCCATAGCGTTTGATCGTGTCATAGACCTTGTCGCCGGTCTTGACCGGGACGGTGCTCTTGTCCACCACCACGCGGTACTGGCCCGGCTTGATCACGGCGGCGATTTCGCGCGCCACGCGCTCGATGTAACTCAGGTCCACGCTGCCGTCGGCTTGCGGCGGGGTCGGCACGGCGATGAACACGATTTCCGAATGGTCCACGCCGTCCTCGATGGAACTAGTGAAGCGCAGCCGCCCCGCCGCGACGTTGCGTTGGACGACTTCTTCGAGACCCGGCTCGTAGATAGGGATGCGGCCTGCTTGCAGGGCGTCTACCTTGCGCTGGTCGTTGTCCACGCAAATGACGTTGTGCCCTACTTCCGCGAAGCACGCCCCGCTGACCAAACCCACGTAACCGCTGCCGATGATTGAAAGATCCATGACTGATTTTTGAGTGGTGAAAAGCTAGTTCTAAGCCGGTGAGACGGGCAAGCGGTGTTTTTTGATCAAAGAATTTGTCGCCGTGTGCCTTGAGCGCCCATTTATCGTAATCCTCCCTTCCCGGCAACCGGGAAAACTTGCGTGAAACGCTCCGCGCCCTTTTGACAAAGCGGCGAACCATGTCTCAGTGTCCGGGACACGGGCACGAGAAACCGCCCGGCATACCCACACCTGCTTCCTCATGAAAAAACCTCTGCCGCTGATTGTTACGATCCTAACGGTGGGTCTGGCCGCGACGCTTTCCGCCCAGACCGCCCCGAAAACCGACAAGGAAAAACTCGGCTACGCCCTGGGCGTGGACGTGGGCCAGACCCTCAAGCGGCAACCCATCGATTTCGATCAGACACAGTTCGTCAACGCCATCCGCGACACCATGACGGGTGCCAAGGCACAGCTCACCGACGATCAAGTCAAGGAAGTGCTGACCAACTTCTCGAAAGAGATGCAGGCCAAGCAGCAGGCCCAGCAGGCGCAGGTGCAGGCGGGCGCGAAGGCCGCTGGTGAGAAGAGCAAGGCGGAGGGCACCGCGTTTCTGACGGCCAACAAGGCCAAGCCGGGTGTGCAGACGCTGCCCGACGGCCTGCAGTACAAGATCGTCACCGAAGGCACCGGCCCGATGCCGAAGGAGTCCGACACCGTGACGGTCAAGTACCGTGGTACGACCATCGACGGCAAGGAGTTCGACGCCTCCGAGAAGCATGGTGGTACGGCGACGTTCCCGGTCAAAGGGGTGATCCCGGGCTGGACCGAGGCGCTGCAGAAGATGAAAACCGGCGCGAAGTGGCAGCTTTTCATCCCTTCGGAACTGGCCTACGGCGACACGGGTGCGGGTGCGGACATCCCGCCCGGCGCGACGCTGATTTTCGACGTGGAGTTGGTCAGCATCGGCGCGAAGTAATCGGCACGACAAACCTTCAATTCAAAGAAAGGGGGGCGGAAGCAATTTTGCCCCTTTTTACTTCGCAGGCGTGCTCCACCGCCAGCCCCCTTTGTTACCTCCGTACCGTCCGCATCCAGACCCCGCCCCGGGGCCGCAGCGTGATTGCCGCCAACGGCTCCGGCGGCGTTGCTCCAGACGCAGACACCAGCCGCCATCGCCGCGCGATCCCCGCCAGCAACAACGTTGCCTCTAGCCAGGCAAACGCCTCGCCCGCGCACGCGCGCGGACCGCCGCCGAACGGAAAATACGCGTGTTTTGGACGCCCCGCCGCCGGTCCCTCCTCCCACCGCTCCGGCAGAAAATGCTCCGGCTCCGGGAACCAGTGCGGATCGCGGTGCGTCGCGTACGGTGACAGCAGACACGTCGTCCCTGCGGGCAAATAATACCCCGCCACCGTCACCGGCGCGACCGTCCGCCGCACGAGCAGCCACGCGGGCGGATAGATCCGCATCGCCTCGCTGAGCACCTGCCGGACGTACCCCAGGCGGGGCATGTCCGCGAGGGTAGGCAAACGTCCGTCGCCCAATACCTCGTCGACTTGCGCGTGTAGGCGCGACTCGCACTCGGGCTGCTGCCCTAATAGATGAAATGTCCACGCCAGCGCCGACGCGGTCGTCTCGTGCCCTGCCAACAAGATCGTCATCACCTCGTCGCGCACCTGCGTGTCGGTCATGCCGGGACCGCCGGTTTCCTCGTCGGGCGCCAGCAAGAGCACCGACAGCAAATCACCCCGGTCCTGTTCACCGCTGGTCCGGCGTTCGGCGATCAACCGGACGACCACCGTGTCCAGTTCCGCCCGGGCGCGGTGGTAGGCGCGCATCGTACCCGACCACGGTAGTTGTTGCAGTGGCGAGCGCCCGCGCTCGACGAGGTGCATCAGGGTGGCCATCGCGCCGTTGATCGCGCTAACGCTGCCGCCCAGGTCCGCGCCGAACAGCGCGCGGCCCACGATCACCAGTGTCAACCGGCTCAACTCCGCCGCGAGGTCGATGGTCGCACCGTCGGTCCAGCGCGCCGTGTGGGCGGCGGTTTCCTCGGTCATCGTCGCGGCGTAGCCCGCAAGACGTTCGCGGTGAAACGATGGCACGACGAGCCGCCGCTGTCGGTCGTGAAATTCGCCCTCGCTTGTCAACAGGCCGTTGCCCATTACCCCGACGAGCGATTCCCAGATGCGCCGGACGAGAAAGCCCTTGTGCATGGCGTGGGCCTGCGTCACCAACACCTCGCGCACCCCCTCCGGCGCGGCGAAGAAGTACAGCCGCCGTGCCCCGAAACGGAACGACGACACCGGGCCGTATTCGCGCGCGAGGTTCAGAAAGAACCCTGGCGGGTCGCGCCGCATTTCGAGCAGGTTGCGGACCGGGCTCAGCCAGCCACGTGGACCGGGCGGAACCGGCGGAGGCACGCGTTTCACCGGGGCGGCGCGGGTTTCGTCTCCAGCGCGGTGATGGCCGTCGCCAAGTCGAGCGCCCGCTGAATCACGGCGTCGCGCAAGGGCGGCTTGGGCGCGGGTTCACCCCGCCGCCGGGCCGCTTGGGCGTCGCGCGCTGCGTCGTACTCCGGGTTGATCCCGCTGACCAATGCCGCCTCGTTGAACCTCAACCGCTCGGTTTCCAGCACGAATTGGCTCATGTTGCCGTCTTTTGCCGTGCTTTGCCGGAGGATCGTCAACAGGTCGCCGCGCGGCATCGCTACGGGCACGTCCGGCTTCACGCCACCCGGGAAAATGGTCAGGTTCGCGGGCAAAACCACCTGGCTGACCGCCACGCGCAGCAGGTTCCCGCCGCTGAGCCGCAGGTCGGCATATTCCACCGCCTGTCCGGGCGTGTTCGTGCCGACGACGAGCGAGCGGTCGTAATAACGGATCGCGGCGGCCACGGTTTCCGCCGCTCCGGCGGTGTCGGCGTTGATGGCCAACAGGATCAGCCCGGTGTAGGCCGGATCACTGTTGGAGGTGAACAGCCGTTCCTGGCTGTTGCTCGGTTTGCGCAGGGTAAACAGCGGCTTGCCCTTGGCCACGAACCGCCGGATGACCTCGGCGGCCAGTTCGTAGTCGCTGCTCAGGCCGGTGGCGCGCAGATCGAGGATCAGCGCGGGCAACGCGCGGTCGGTAGCGGTTTTGAGCGCTTTATCCAGCGCGCCGAGGTGATCTTTGCTCAGCGAACCGAGCCGTATGTAGGCGGTGCGGTCGTTGAAGACTTCGCTCACAAAACCGTCCGGCACGGGATCGACGCCGCCCGATGCCGCCGCGCCGTCGGGTTTTGGCAGCAAGGCCGCCCCGTGGTCGAGGTGATCCAAAACGCCTGCCAGCGTGGCGCGGGCGAGAGCGCGGTCATCCAGGTCGCCGGGGCGGATGTAATTAGCACGCAGCAGGTTGATGGCCTCTTGCAATTCCCCTTGGCTGAGCGCGTCGAGGATGCCGTCCTGGGTAATGGGAGCGGGTGAGGGGGTGGGTGGCGGCTTCGCGCCGCCGGGCGTCGGTGCAACGCTCGCCGCCGGGGCGGGTGTGGCGGTCGGCACGACTGACGGGGATGAAGAGGGCGGGGGCGTCGCCGCCTTCGGCCCCGGCGAGGGGGACGCTTGGGCGAACTGTTTAGGCGGAGAATCTTGGGCGATTCTCATCCCGGCCAGTGGTCGCCAGCCGAAATCGCCGGCAACAGCTAGCCCCAGCAAGATCACGACTCCCCAAAAGTCCCGGGATGCCCGAAATACAAGAAAACGGATAGCTGGCCACATATCGGCAGGCAACCTAACCGACCAACGGTGCGGCGGCAATGTCGCGCCGCAGGTGGCGGCCCTCGAACGTGATCCGCTCCGCCGCCGCATAGGCCCGCGCGCGCGCTTCCGCCAAATCGTTGCCCAGCGCGGTCACGCCCAGCACGCGCCCGCCCGCCGTGACCGTTTCGCCGTTCGCCGCCCGGGTGCCCGCGTGAAAAACGAACAGGTCGCCCGTCCGCGCGCCCTCGGCCTGCACTTCTGCCAATCCGCTGATTGCCTTCCCGGTCGGGTACGCCGCCGGATACCCCCCCGACGCCAAAATCACGCATACCGCCGGACGCGGGTCCCACTCCAGGGTCACGTCCTTGAGCTTACCGCTCATCACGGCCTCCAACACCGGCAGTAGATCGCTTTTGAGCCGCGGCAGGAGCACTTGGGTCTCCGGGTCGCCGAAACGCGCGTTGAACTCCAGCACCTGCGGCCCCTCCCGGGTCAGCATCAGGCCGGGGAACAGCATCCCTTGGAACACGATGCCCTCGGCGTGCAGCCCGGCCATCAGCGGCAGCATGAGTTCCGCGTGGACGCGCCGCTCGATCTCGGGACCGAGCGGCGTGACCGGCGGGCTGACCGCGCCCATGCCGCCGGTGTTCGCGCCGGTGTCACCGTCCTGGGCGCGCTTGTAATCCTGGGCCACAGGCCACAACTGGTAATTCCGACCGTCGATCAGCGCGTGCAGCGAGCACTCAGGCCCACGCAGGAATTCCTCGATCAACACCCGCCTGCCAGCTTGCCCGAAACGGCCCTTGTCCATCATTTCGTGGATGGCTGCCGCCGCCGCCTGCGGGTGTTCCGCGACGACGACACCCTTGCCCGTGGCGAGACCGTCGGCCTTGATGACGAGCGGGTACGACTTGCCCCGGCAAAACGCGTGGGCGTCCAGACTGTTGTCGAACCGTCCCGCCGCCGCCGTCGGGATGCCGTGGCGTAGGAGGAATTCCTTGGTAAAAATCTTGGACCACTCCAATTTCGCGGCCTCGCGCGTCGGGCCAAAGATGCGTAGCCCCGCCGTCTGGAAGCGGTCCACCACGCCCGCCGCCAGCGCGTCGTCCGGCCCGACGACCGTCAGGTCGATGAGGTGGTCTTGCGCGAACTTCAGGAGGCCGTCCACGTCCGTGATCGCCAGCGGGACATTCTCGCCGAGTTGGGCCGTGCCCGCGTTGCCCGGCGCGCAGTAGATTTTCCGCACGCGCGGCGATTGGGACAGTTTCCAGGCCAGGGCGTGTTCACGGCCACCGCCGCCGATGATGAGCAGATTCATGAGAACGAGCGGGACCAAACTCGAAGGACCCCGGCTGCGCAAGCCCAGGTCGCGGATTAAACGCGCGGCCAGGGGTGCAGCGCGGTGACGGTCCCCCGGCTTCCCTCCCAGCGAAGGGACTGGGCCACCGCCGCCGTGACGAACCGCTTGGCCCGGTCCACGGCCTCCGGCAACGCCAGGCCCAACGCCAGCCCCGCCGTGATCGCCGCCGAATATGTGCAGCCCGTGCCGTGGGTCGATACCCCGCGCGTGAAGAGCACCCGGTATTCGTGCACGGTGCCGTCCGGCAGGCAGAGCAGATCGACAGCCTCCTCACTGCCGAGGTGGCCGCCTTTCATCAAAAAGGGCACGCCGTGCTGCGCGACCAGTTCCGCCCCCGCCGCGCGCATGGCCGGAACGTCGCCAATCGGGCGTCCGTCCAACAGTGCACTGGCTTCGTCGAGGTTGGGGGTAACGAGCGCGGCCTTCGGAAAAAGCCGTTCGCGGTACAGAGTAACAGCGTCCGGTTCGAGCAGGGATGCACCGCTGCTGGCCACCATCACGGGGTCAATCACCAGCGGTGGTAGTTGCGGCAGCAGGTCCGCGACGATTTCGATGATCGTCCGCGAATAGAGCATCCCGGTTTTCGCTGCCGCAACCGGAAACGTCGCCAGCGACAGGGCAACCTGTTTGTGCACGACTTCCGGTTCGACAGGCTGGATGGCCGAGACGTATCCCGGCACTTCAGCAACGATGCAGGTCAGCGCGGTCAATCCGTACACGCCAAACTCGCCAAAGACCTTCAGGTCAGCCTGGATGCCCGCCCCGGCGGAGTTATCGGAACCGGCGATGGTCAGGGCGATTGGAGGCATGAGGAGGAGCGGCAAGAAGTGGGATGTCGATTGCAGGGAGGGCGAGGGAATTAAGCGGATGAAACGAGTCGCTGTCTATAACGCCATGATGTCCCGCGCTCCAGGTCGGCACTGCGTCAGCCGCCACGCTGATCGTTTAGCAAAACCATCACGCCAAACCACCGTTTTGGCACGCGTGGATCGGAACGGCGCGCATTTCGTCAAGCAAGCCTTGGCTTGACTGACCGGACACTCTCTCATATTTTGAGTGTAGAAACCAAGGAGAGCAACGGTGGCCAGACCTAGAAGCAACGACAAACGCGTCGCGATCATGTCGGCAACGACCCGCGTGATTGCTTCGCAAGGATTGGGGGCCGCGACGGCTGCTATCGCCAAAGAAGCGGGTGTCTCCAACGGGTCGCTCTTCACTTATTTCGAGACCAAAGCCGATTTGTTCAACCAACTCTATTTGGAACTCAAAGCGGAGATGGCCAAGGCAGCTCTAGACGCGCTTCCACCCAGTGATGACACCCACGAACAGCTGTTCCACGCGTGGTCCGGCTGGCTGCGCTGGGCAACCTCCTGCCCCGCAAAGCGGCGGGCGCTCGCGCAGCTCGAAGTTTCGGACGACATCACCACCGAAAGCCGCCGGGGGGCGGCACAAACGATGGCTCCCATCGCTAAGCTTCTAGAACAAAGCCGCAAAGATGGTCCCATGCGGAGTGTGCCGCTCGGGTTCGTGGCTTCCCTGATGGGTGCCTTGGCGGATGCAACGACCGATTTTATCATCCGCGAGCCGGCCAACGCCGACAAACACGCCCGGGCGGCGTTCGAAGCCCTCTGGCGGATGATCAGATGATTCTTTGGACATTTAATGACTGACTAGACATCCATTTATGAATGCATCGATGCACACGCAGACCATGTCAGAGACGGTGCTGGTCACCGGCGGGACCGGCTTCATCGCTGGTTGGACCATCGTGGAATTGTTGAACCGGGGCTACGCGGTTCGCACGACCGTGCGCAGCCTGGACAGGGAACCGGGGCTGCGCGCGGTGATCGCCGCCCAGATCAATCCCGGCAACCGGTTGTCGTTTGTCGCCGCCGATCTGACGAGCGACACGGGGTGGGATGCGGCTGTCGCCGGTTGCGACTACGTCCTCCACGTGGCGGCCCCGGTGGGCGTCAACGCTCCACGCGACCCGGACGAGTTGATCGTCCCAACGCGCGACGGCGCACTTCGCGTTCTGCGCGCCGCCTGCCAGGCGCGTGTCCAGCGCGTGGTCATGACCTCCGCAATCGAGGCTTGCCGCCCCCCGTTGGCCGGCCCGGACGGCACCAGCGACGAGAGCCGCTGGACGGACACGAACGACCCCGGCCTCGGACCCTACCGCTTGGCCAAGACGCTGGCGGAACGCGCCGCCTGGGACTTCATGGCAAGCCAAACCGGACCTACGACGCTGGCCACGATCCTGCCAGCCGCCGTCGTCGGCCCGGTGTTCGGTGCCGACTACGCCCACGCCGCGCAACTGGTGCAACGGATGCTGGGCGGAAAAGTGCCCAGGTTTCCGCACCTGGGCTTCTGTGTGGTCGATGTGCGCGACGTGGTCGATCTGCACCTCCGTGCCATGACGGCACCTGAAGCGGCGCGCGCACGGTTCATCGCGGCCAGCGACTGGATGTGGATGGCCGACGTTGCGCACGTTCTCCGCACCGAGTTCGGCGACGCCGCCCGGAAGGTGCCGACGCGGAGTATGCCGGATTTTGTGCTCCGCTTGGTCGCGCTCTTCCAGCGTCCCGTGCGCTTTGTCCTGCCGCTGCTGGGCCGAAAACACGTTTTCACTTCCGCCAAGGCGCGGACGGCGTTGGGCTGGAATCCGCGTCCGGCGGCCGTCGCCATCATCGATTCCGCCCGCAGCGCCATGGCCGCCGGTCTGGTCTGAACTGGATGGCCTCCAGTCAACGCCTCCCATGGCGGAAAGCCTGCACCGAACACGTGTGGGAAGGTCCTTCGGCTCGTTACACTCGCGCAAGATGACAGACTCCTTGATGGTCAGAGCATCATCCCACAACCCACAGCCTTCCCGACCTCCACCTCCCGTTGACAAGCCCCGTTTCCAAGCTCTTGTGAAAAAGATAGGCGAACCGAAAGGTCAGCATGAGCAGCGCGCGGGAGGGAGTCAATTTCAAGACGGCCAAATCATTGGCGGAAAACCCGGGCATCACCGCCCGCGTGGAAAGCGTCGCTTTTTCGCCGACGCTCGACGCCCCGCCCGACCGGCCTTTCCCGTTCGTGTACGCGATAGAATTGCGCAACCACTCCGCGCAGGCCGTCACCATCAAGGCGCGCAAATGGGTGGTGAGAGACCAGGCTACGGGCCGCTGCCACGTCGTCGAAGGCGACGGCGTCGGCGGGCGCACTCCAAGGCTCGAACCGGGCCAGACGTTCCGTTTCCAGAACTACCACGTCGTCGCCGCCGACAGCGTGGCCGAGGGCAGTTTCCTCGTCTGCGACGACGCGGGTCAACCCCGGTGTGTACGGGTACCCGCCTTCCGCTTGACCATCCCACCAGCGGCCTGATTATTCAGGAATTTCCAGACAAATAAACGGTTGCTTCGACGCGCCGTTGTGGCATGGAACTATCAGAGGAAAAAACTTTTGGTTGGAATCTCCCTCATCCCGTTCCAATCTCCCCACACAGTATGGATAACATCATCGCCGCTCAGGAATTACAGGTCGAGCGCAAACATTTTTACATCGAATTCCGCGAGAACGACCGCGGACGCTTTCTCCGGATCACCGAGGAAGCGCATGGCCGTCGGAACACTATCATCGTCCCGAGCACGGGTCTGGATGAGTTTAGCCGCACGCTGGACGAAGTACTCGACGCCGTGGACGCCAATACCGCGGCAGCAACGGCGGTGCCGGTTGCGCCCTGAGTAAAGGCAGAAGTCAGCAAAAAATGCCCGCCTTGGCACCCTGACTTTTTCATTCCCGCTTTTTACGTGCGGTTGCCAGGACCGTTTGCAGATGCGGAGGCCGTTCCTCGCGTGACACGACGCTGATCTCGATGTCCACGAAGCCGCCTGATTCGAGCATCTGGTGCAGTTCGACTTCGCTGAACCCCAGCCACAGGTCGGCGTAAAGTTCGCGCGCCTGCTCGAACGCGTGGCTGAGCAGGTCGAGGATGACCAGGCGGCCTCCCGGCTGTAGGATCGCGTGCGCCGCCGCGACGGCCTTGGCTGGTTGGGCGGCGTGATGGAGCGCCTGGCTAAAGATGGCCAGTTCGACGCTCCCAGCGTCGATGGGCGGTGACTGGATGTCGCCCAGCCGGTATTCCAGGTTCGTGAACCCGTGCTCGCGCGCGAGGTTCGAGCCGAACTCGACCATTTTCTCTGAGTTGTCGATGGCGAGCACCCGCTTGGCTGTGCGCGCGAGCAATTGCGAGAGCGTGCCCTCGCCTGCGCCGAGATCGGCGATGACCATCGGCGGCAGTAGTCCAAAAAGCATGTGCGCTGTACTCTGCCAACTCCGCCCCGGGCAATAGCTGCGCCCGAACTTGCCCGCGAGGCGGTTGAAATACTCGCGCGCTTTGTCCTCGCGCTTTTTGAGCACCAGCCCGAGGGCGATGCGGTCGGAGGGCGTTTCCGCGATTTCTTTGGCGCTGGCTGTGATGATTTCACGCAGTCGGGCGCGGGATGGGTCGGCGGGGTCATCAGCCTGCGCCAGCCCGTAATAAATGTTTTTGCCCGCCCGGCGGTCTTGCACCAGCCCAGCACGCTTCAACTGCGCGAGATGGGTGCTGATGCGCGACTGACCCATGTTCAAAATCTCCTGGATCTCAGCTACGGTCAGCTCGGCCTGTTCGAGCAGGAGGAGCAACCGGAGACGCGTGGCGTCGGCCAACAGGCGCAGGGATTTGATGATCGAAGCCATGACAACGCAGGGAACATATCACAATATCATGATTTGTTTATAAATAATTGTTGCGCGGGCGGATTTCTGCCGGTAAAGACAGGCGCGACGAATTCATCGTCCCGCTGATTTTAACTTCTAAACGACTCGCCTCCGCCCACATGCCCCGCCGTTTTATCTTTTCGTCTGAATCCGTCGGTGAAGGTCATCCCGACAAAGTTTGCGACACCATTTCCGACGCCGTGCTCGACGCCTGCCTCGCCGTTGATCCCAAGAGCCGCGTGGCGTGCGAAACTTACGCCAAGAGCAACATCGTGATCGTCGGTGGTGAGATCACCACCAAGGCGGACCTCGACTACACCAAGATCGTCCGCAACGCCGTACGCGAGATCGGTTACACGAACGACGACGACGTTTTCCACGCGGACAAGATTTTCGTCAACAACATCATCACCGCGCAGAGCCCGGACATCGCGCAGGGCGTCGATGAAGCCGCCGCCGAGGGCAAAGTGACCGCTGAACAGGGCGCGGGCGACCAGGGGTTGATG
>CAXTBX010000103.1:0-16510 GCA_964242205.1 uncultured Chthoniobacterales bacterium | reverse complement strand
GTGTTACCTCGTTCTTTGGGATCGAGAGGCAGGTAAATTGTAGGGCAACGGGCCGCGTTGCCGTTGACGCATCCACTTGCGGCAAGCGGGTCGCTTGCTCTACAACCAGACTCAGCGCAGCGCCTCTTCCTTATGCAGGTCTGAAGTGAGCTGGATGGCGGAAAATAAATCACGCAGGCGCTTATCTTGTGTTTCGCCCTGCCCGTTGGCACCGCGCACTTCCAAGCAAGTGGTCCAGAATCCGCCTTCGGCAGGTTCTCCGCAGTGAAGGATGGTAATGAATTGCGGCATGGCTTGAAACTAATAGGATCAGACGGAGGAATCAAAGCGCAGTGTTGATCGCGTCCAAAAATCGGATAGAATTCAGGGTTATGGAGCGCATCACGTTCAACCCCAACCAGTGCGGAGGCCGCCCCTGCATCCGAGGAATGCGGGTTCGGGTCAAGGATGTGCTCGAATTGCTCGCCGGCGGTGCGAGCGAGTCGGAGATTTTGGACAGCTACCCGTATCTCGAACGTGAAGATATTCGGGCGGCGCTGGAGTATGCCGCGCAGCAGGTCGATCACGCCGTATATTCCCTGGCAGCGTGAAATTCCTCGTGGACGCGCAACTGCCGCCAGCGCTCGCGCGTTGGCTGCGGGAATCTGGCTACGATGCCGCCCACGTTGAGGAAGTTGGTCTGCGCGAGGCGGAAGACCGCTTGATCTGGGAGCATACGCTGAAAAGTCGCGCCATCCTAATCACCAAAGACGAGGATTTTGCGGCTCGCTCGGCCAATTCCATTGCGGCGCCAAACGTTGTGTGGCTGCGCGTTGGCAACTCTACGAATCATGCCCTGCGCTTATGGATCGAGCCGCGTTGGGCAGGAGTTGTTCAACTCCTTGGCGAAGGGCATCGACTCATCGAAGTGCGATGAAGAGGCCTCTACCTAAAACCCTTCCACCCGCAACAATGCGGGCGGCGGCGTGACCACCGACAACTTCAGAATATCCGCCAGCGCCGCCTGCATCTGGCCTTCCTTCGCCTGGTCGAGCATGAACACCAACTGCGCGCGGCCCGCTTCGTCCTGCGTTTCCGGCTGCACCACCGAACTGATCCCGATCCCGTGCTGCCCGATGATCCCCGCCACTTGCGCGAGGACGCCGGGCCGGTCGTCCACCGCGAGGCGCAGATAATAGCGCGAAACCACCTCCGCCAGCGGCTTGCATGCGCCGTAAAGACCGTGCGGCGTGAACCCGTACGTCCGGTGTTGACCGCCGAGCGCAATCGCCGCCTCTGCGAGGTCGCTGATGACCGCGCTGGCCGTGGGGTCCTGCCCCGCGCCGCGTCCGTAGAAGAGCGTCTCGCCGACCACGTCGCCGCGCACCGCCACGGCGTTGAAGACGCCGGAAACGGAGGCCAGGACGTGCGATTTTGGAACGAGCGTCGGGTGGACGCGCACCTCAATGCCGCCGTCATCAGCCTTGATGATGGCCAGGAGCTTGATGCGGTAACCCAACTCGTCGGCGAAGCGAATGTCCGTCGCGGTGAGCCGGTCCACGCCTTCGACAAAAATCTGGTCCGTACCGACCCAAAATCCGTAGGCCAGCGAGGCGAGGATGATCGCCTTGTGCGCGGCGTCCCAACCATTGATGTCGAGCGTGGGGTCGGCCTCGGCGTAGCCCTGGGCCTGCGCTTCGGCGAGGGCGGCGGCGAAGTCCAACCCGGCGGTGGTCATGCGGGTGAGGATGTAGTTGCTCGTGCCGTTGATGATGCCGTGGATGGAAACGATGTGGTTGGCGACGAGCGCCTCGCGGATCGTCTTGATGATGGGGATACCGCCCGCCGTGGACGCCTCAAAAAACACCGGCACTTTTCTCTCGGCGGCGAGCGCAAAGATTTCCTGGCCGTGCTCGGCGAGGAGCGCCTTGTTGCCGGTGACGACGGTTTTCCCGGCGTTGATGGCGGCGCGGATGAGCGCGAGCGGCTCGTCGATACCGCCCATGAGTTCGACGACGATCTGCACGCCTGGGTCGTCGATGAGGTCCTGCCAGCGGGTCGTCAGTTCCTCGCGCGGCGGCCCGGCGACGCGTTCCTTGCTCACGTCGCGCACGACGGCGCGGTGGACGACGAGTTCCAACCCGAGGCGTTCGGAGAGCAACGCGCGGTTTTGCGCGACGTGTTTGTAAACGCCTGCCCCGACGGTGCCCAACCCCGCGATCCCGATGCCGATTTGGCGCATAGTGGAGTTGTCCTTACGCGATGCGGCGAGCGGTGTCGAGCGCGCGAACGCTTTCCTTCGCGCGACAGGCATTGTACACTTCGTTCATGAGCACAATCACGGCGATCCTCGAAGTGGACGTTGACGGCACGCTGCATTTGCCCCTGCCGGAAGGGTTGCGGCAGGGGAAAATTAGGGTCAAGGCGGATCTAGAGTCAGCCGAACCACCCCGTGCGCGCGCCAAATCCGGCCTCTGGAAAGGGATGCCGGATCGCTTTTGGATGGCGGCGGATTTTGACGCCCCGCTCGAAGATTTTCGCGAGTACATGGAATGAAATATCTGCTGGATACGCACACGCTGCTGTGGTTTGTGCGGGAGCCGGAGAAATTGCCGCCCCGTGTGTTGGAAACCATTGAGGACGCTGGGATCGAAGCTGCTGCTAGCATGGCGAGCCTTTGGGAAATAGCCATCAAGGTTTCGCTCGATAAACTGAATTTGCCGAAACCCTTTGATGAATTGTTTCCGCATTCGGTGCCGGACAGCGGATTGTCGCTTCTGTCCATCGAACCCCGCCACCTGAACATGGTAAGTCGGCTCCCACTTTACCACCGCGATCCGTTTGACCGGCTGCTGATCGCGCAAGCGCAGGCAGATGATCTGATCCTTGTCACGTTGGACCCAAAGTTTCCCGCCTACGGCGTGTCGCTGCTTTGGTAAACCTCGTTCCTGATTGCAACTATCCACAAAGCGTCTGTCATCCTGAGCGAGTCTGGCGAGCCGAAGGACCTTCCCACGCGGCGCCCCGGCCCACGCCTTCTGCCCGTTTTTTTTATTGTGGAAGAGGTCTGGTGAACCCTGTGGTAAGTGAGTTGGTGCTTGGTAGTCTTATTAGGCCAGCGCAGCTCGAATCGTAAAACTCCGCTCGACCATCCCGCCCGGTTCGATCTCCTGCACCCCCGCCTTTTGCTCGAAAGGCACCTGCTCAGCGGCATCGGGCAGACCCCAGCATGGTTCGATGCAGATGAAATCGTGTCCGTCGCTCCAAAGCGTCAGGTAGGGCGCTTCGGGGCAGTCTAACTCCACGCGCCGACCACCGGCGGGATCGACCAGCTTGAACGTTTTGCGGTCGTCCATGCCAATGGGTTCCAGCAAGAACGAGTCGGGCAAGTCGGCCTTGGCGAAGGGCATCGGGCCGCCCGTGTGTTGAATGTCCACGGTTTCACCCGACAGGAAATTTCCCGGCGCGAGGTGGCGGCGATACGTCCCGGCGGGCAGGAGCACCTGCGCCGCGTCCAGCGAGCCGACCGCGAACCCCGGGTGCAGCCCGAACGAGACGTGCACCGTTTTGTCCGGTTCCTGATTGGTGAAGTCGAAGCGCACCAGCAGCCGCCCGCTCGTTTCGAGCGTGTAGGTCAGCTTCATCGCCACGCGGAACGGATATTCTTCCGGGCCGTACATGCCGGGCAACATCGTATAGGTCAGCGAGTGCTTGCTGAACTCCGGCGCGGCGAACGTCTTGTGCCGCAGGAAGCTGTGGGTGCCGCCGCGCAACGGATGGCCGCGATAAGTCGTCTTTTCGTCCTTGAGCCGGTGGATGTAGTAGCCCATGACGGTGGCGTGGTTGTTCCAGCCTTTCGCCGCTTTGGAAAGATCGCCGTCGCGCCAGAGGAAGCCCTTCCATTCGCCGTCGGGTCCGCGTCGGGCAAGGCTGACCGGTTCCGCGCCGAGGCGCGACACCAACAGACGGGTGCCGCTTTCTTCATCGGTCAGCAAGTCGACGGTGCGGCCCTCACGTTCTTCGGTGGTGTGGACGGTACTCATGTAGGTTCAGCAAACGCGCGTTTCCGCGAAAGGCAAGTGGCAGGCTCGTTCTCGTCAACGCCTCCACGTCGTCTGCGTTACCTGCGCTATCTGCGTTATCTTGCGGTATCCCATTCGGCATTTTCGCCTTTTACGTGCACGGTCGCGCATCCCGTAACGCCGCGCATGACAATCCCGCCGAACTCGGCTACATTGCGCTTCCGCGCCGCCGAAGGGGAGAGCGGCGTCACCGGAATTCATCGGTTGCGGCGCCGGGTATCCGGCCTTAGTTGGCGCACGCATACCCATGTCATTCAGCGATTTTCAACTTTCCGAGGACGTCCAACTGGCGGTCGTCGCCAACGGCTACACCGAGCCGACGCCCATCCAGGCGCAGGCCATGCCACTCATCCTCCAGGGCCGCGACGTAATCGGCTCCGCCCAGACGGGCACCGGCAAGACCGCCGCTTTCGCGCTGCCCATCATGTCCTTGTTGGACAAACCCGCCAAGAACAAGAATCCGCGCGCGCTCATCATCGAGCCGACGCGCGAACTGGCGTTGCAGGTCGAGGCTGCTTTCCGCACGTTTGGCCGTTTTAGCCCGCTGCGCCTGGGTGTGATGTACGGCGGCGTCGGCTACGGCAAGCAGAGCGAGATGCTCCAGAAAGGGATGGACGTGTGGGTGGTGACACCCGGTCGCGCGCTGGACTACCTCGAACGCGGCGAGCTTTCGCTGAAGGACCTCGAATTTGTCGTGCTCGACGAGGCCGACCGCCTGCTCGACATGGGCTTCTTGCCCGACGTGCGCCGGATGCTCGAACAATGTCCGCCGCGCGAAAAACGACAGACGCTGCTGTTTTCCGCGACGATCCCACCAGAGATCGAGGGACTGGTCAAATGGGCGATGCGCGACCCCGAGACAATCAGCATCGGGATGCGCCGCAGCCCGGCGGAAACCGTCACGCACAACCTGTATCCCTGTGCCAGCGCGCAGAAGTTCGATCTGCTCCACGGGATGCTCGAAGGCACGGAATACAAAAGTGTGATCGTGTTTTGCCGTATGAAGATCGGCGCGGATCAGGTCGCGGCGCGTTTGATGGGCGAGGGGCACAAGGTCGCCGTGCTGCATTCCGACCGCGCCCAAAAAGAGCGTGAAGACGCGCTGGCTGGTTTCCGCGAGGGCCGTTACGAGGTGATGGTCGCCACGGACATCGCCGCGCGCGGGCTGGACATCGCGGGCGTGACGCACGTCATCAATTTCGACGTGCCGCAGCACCCGGAAGACTACGTCCACCGCATCGGACGCACCGGACGCGCGCAGAAAGAAGGCGATGCGCTGACCATCTTCACGGCGGAAGACGTGAACCACGTCCAGGCCATTGAGCGGTTCATTGGCAAGCCGATCCCGCGCGTGAAGCTGCCGGAGTTCAAGTACGTTTACACGCAGCTTTTCGATCTCAAGGAAGGCGCGAACCTGGAGCGGCTGAAAGTGTCCGGCGGGCGGAGCGGCAAGGGGTACAGCTATTCGTCTGGCAAGAAGCGGCGGTAGGCGTTATAAAAAGGACGGCGATCTATGGAAACGCTGACCGAGCACGTTTGGACGGATGAAGCCATGATTGCTCTCCCCAAGGGGCATGGAAAATACGAATTGATCGATGGGGAATTGACGCTCATGGGTCCGGCGGGGTTCGACCACGACAAATTTGCGGCAAGCATTATTACCGAGCTTCACCTGTTCGTGCGGTCACTCAAGCTTGGTTCGGTGGTTGGTTCCAGCGCGGGGTTCCGTCTTGACCCGGAGAATGTGATCCTTCTTTGATTTTGCGGAGTGGGTTGTGCAAGAAGAATGGCACGACACATAAACGAAAAACAGCAGACTGTACGGCGCTGCAACTGTGAATTCAAGGAGAACGCCGTCGCTCTGGTGCGCGGCGGGCGTACCATCGCCAGCGTGGCGCGGGGCGGGGCGGCCGTCGTGGCAGTCGGGTCGAACAGGGTCAACTTATTGGCGGCACTGAGCGTCATCTGGGGCAGGTAGCCAGCGTTGCTCGCGGAGGTGGGCCGCTGCCAGAGCCAGGTGGCCGACGGGCGAGTGGCGGAGAGCGACAGGGTGGCCGGATGATCGGTGGCGGCGGACTCCTCGTACTTCCAGACCACCCCCGGGGTCGAGGCGCTGTCGAGCCAACTCCCCAGAGTTAGGGTGTTACCATGGATATCGAGCACGCCTGTAACCGCAAGATCGCCGTTTTGGGCGGAGAACCGAGATAAACAGGTGGCGAGCGCCACGAAAATGACACCTGCCGTTAGCAGGAATCGATGATGGTGGACCCGAAATGCGTGGATTTCATGATGCGTAGACAGGGCAGGCCAACCGGGTGAGGTGGAATGGCGGGGGTGAAACTGCGAGGGGGCAGTCGGTGACAAGTGCAGGATAGAAACATTACGGTATGGCTTGCAACCCTATTGTGAGAAGGCAAGAAGGATTCTTGCCCTGCTACCCCAGCAAAAACACGATTTTTTCGCTTTTTTTTGGCAATTTTACTCTGTTGGTCACGCTTTTTGCTAATCAGAGTCTCATGCCGAAAGCTTTCAGTTCCGTCGTGGGAGTGGACCTCGGGCGCCATGCCCTCAAGGCCGTGCACCTCCAGCGCAAGGGCCAGCGGGTCTCCCTCCAGGGCTACGCCAGCCGGGTCATCGAGGGCACCGACCCCGCCGATGCCGACGCCATGGCCCACCACCTGAAGCTCCTCTACAAAGATCTGGGCGGCAGCGGCAAGGGCAGCATCGTCGCCGTGTCCAGTCCCGACGCCCTGATCCGCGTCATCGAACAGCCTACTACGCCCACCCACCTCCTGCGCGACGCGCTCAAGCTCAACGGCCAGAGCCTTCTCAACCAGGACTGCCGCGATTTCGTCATCGACTGCGACCAGATTCCCGTTTCCGCCAACGGTGCCAACGGCCACGCCGCCCCCGGTCCCGACGCCGCCCCCGCCGCCAACGGGCGCGCCCAGAGCCGCTACATCGTCGGCGGCTTGCCGCGCAAGGCCGTCGAACAGGTCAGCAACGCACTGCTCAAGAACCGCACCCAGGCCGACCGTCTGCACCTCGCGCCGCTGTGCAGCTACAACGCCTTCGAGTACGCGCACCCCGACGTGTTCCGCCAGGAAGCGTTCGTGCTCGTGGACATCGGCCACGTCGAGACGCGCGTGCTCGCGGGCAGCCGCCGGGAACTCGTCCTGGCGCGCACCATCGACTACGGCGGCGACGATTTCCTCAAGGCCATCACCAACGATGGCGGCGTGGATAAGACCACCGCCATGACTCTCATTGAGCAGAACGACCCGGGCATGGTCGAGGCCGGGCACGCGTCGCTGCTGCGCTTGGCGCGCGAGTTGCGCTCGTCCATCGGCTTCTTCGAGGGCCAGCGCGAGGAGGCCGTCTCGCGCGTGTACTTCTCGGGTGGGCTGGTGCGCGCGCTCATGCCGTTGCAGATCCTCAGCGACGAAATGGAGATCGCTTGCGTGACGTGGGACCCGTTCCAGACCTGTTCCATCGACCTGCCCAAATCCCGCCTCGCGGCCTTCGACGCCGAGCGCACCCACCTCAACGTCGCCTGCGGGGCCGCGCTGGACTTGCTCTTCAGCGGCGAGGACGCCTGACCCGTCCGCCCCTTTGCCGCCCGTTTTCTCACTTCTGCTTCCCGATTCCGCCTTATGCCACTGACGATCAATCTACTGCACGAACAACAGTTCCTGCGCCAGCAACGCCAGCGCGACCCGCTCAAGCTCGGCTTGTACGCGTTGGGCGGCGTGGCGGCGCTCTTCGTCCTGTACTACGTGGTACGCTACGCCCAGAGCAGCGCCATCGACCACGAACTCAAGGCGCGCCAGGCCGAGTGGGCCAAGCAGGAACCGGCGGCCAAGGCGGCGGACCTGCAGGAGAAGGAATACACCACGCGGGTCAGCGCCGCCGACGCCGTCGGCAAGCGCATCGAGGGCCGGTTCTACTGGGCGCCGCTGCTTGCCACGCTCATCAAGGCCGTACCGCCCAACGTGCAGGTGCTCAATTTCACCGGCACGAACGACGCGCGCGCCGACAAGATCGGCGTCACCCTGGAAGGCATCGTCGCCGGGGACCAGCCGCGCTTGAGCGCCGACAAGTTCCGCAGCGACCTGACTGCCGCGCTCGCCAAGAAGTATTCCGGCGTGGAGACCGTCTTCCGCAGCCTGGACGACTCCGTCAGCCCCGTCGCCTTCAACGGCAAGCCGAGCCCCACCGCCCGTTTCACCATCGAAATCAAGATGGGCAAGCTCAGTGCGCCGCCCGCCGCGCCCGCCCCGGTTGCCGCCCGCCGTTGATTGCCGCTGCTCCTAACCAAACACTTTTCTCAATCGCGTCATGAACCGTTTCAACAAAGAACAGAAGCAGAAAATTTTTCTGAGCGGTCTGCTGATGGTCGGCCTCGTGTATTGTTATTTCAGTTTCCTGCTCGATCCGCTGGCCCGGTCGGACGCCGCTCACCGCACCCAGATCGAGGCCCTGGAAGGTAGCCTCGCCAAGGCCAAGACAGCGGTCAAGCGCAGCAAGGCCGTACAGGATCAGGCGCAATCGGCGGAGGAAATGCTCGCGCAGGTCAGCGACATGATTCCCGACGGCGCGGCCATCGCCTGGTTCCCGCCGCGCATCCGCGCGTTTTTTGATCGGCACGCGCTCAAGGGCGCGGCGGTGCGCTCGGGTTCGCTCGACGGTCCGCCCGACCCGGCGTTGCATAACTTCCGTAGCGCCGACTGGACCATTGACCTGCCGCAGGCGGGCATCGTTCCATTAGGGATCGCGCTGGCGGGCCTGGAGAACGAGGAAAAACTTCTGGAGATCACCCACCTGCAAATCGCCAGTCTGGCCGACAGCCCCGAGAAGCAGCACGTCTCCATCAGCGCCACCACCCTGCTCAAATGATGACGATGAAAACCGCCTTTTTTACGCTGCCCATCTTTGGGTTAATCGCGCTGGCTGCCGTGCCGCGCCCCGCCGCCGCGCAGGGAGCCGCTGCTGCCGCCGCGCCGTCGAAGGTTTCGGGCAAGGAATACGTGCTGACAAAATCCAGCAGTTTCGAGGCGCCCGCCGGCAATGCGCGCAACCCGTTCTGGCCGATTGGTTGGGTGCCGGGTCCGGCGGTGGCGGAGCAGGGGCCGGTGTTGGTGTACGACGTGAAGCCGGAGGACTTCACGCTCACGACGACGAGCGTCGATTATCCGCCGTTGGCGATCATCAACGGCAAGAGCTACGCGGTGGGCGACGCGGTGCCGGTGTCGGGCAACCAGGAAATCGTGAAAGTGAAAAAGATTCTCGACGGTGTGGTGCTGCTGGACCACCGGGGGCGCGAGTTGCGCGTGGTGGCGGGAGCAGGCGGGAAGAGAAAGTAGCAACCAAGAAACCAAGAATTCAAGAAACCAAACAAGGTTCAAAATCCAAGGTCCAAGCGGAATCGGGAATCTTTTGCAGCTTGAACCTTGAATCTTTGTCTGCCTTGTTTGATTTCTTGATTTCTTGAATTCTTGAATTCCTGGTTCCTTAAACCTTGAATCTCGAACCTTCTTCAGCTCATGGTCTGGCTTTCGCGCCGCCATGAACCCGGTTTATCGCCTTTTTTCCACTTCGGCCAGCTTCGCGCCGACGGTCTTGCGCCTGACGTTGGTCGTGGTGTTCGGGGTCCACGGCGGGCAAAAGACGCTCGGCTGGATGGGCGGTCACGGCTGGTCCGCCACGTTGCAGCAGTGGACGAGTCCCGGCGGCCTGAATTTCCCGTATCCCCTGGCCGTGCTGGGCATCCTGGCCGAGTCGCTGGGCGCGCTGGGCCTGCTGACAGGCCTGCTGACCCGGTTGGCCGCGTTGGGCATCTTTTGCACGATGCTAGTGGCGATTTTCACGATCCACCTAGGCAACGGTTTCCTCGCGCCGAAGGGTTACGAATATCCGTTCACGCTGGCGGGCGCTGCGCTGGCGCTGATGTTCTGCGGCGGTGGCCGGTGGTCGGTGGACCGGCTCGTCACCCGTGGTCTATTGCCGCCCAATACTGGGTTGGTAGGTAGCTATCGTCTGCCACTGAACTAGCAGGCAAAAGTTAGCTGAAACCTGTCTTGGCAAATATTCAACTTCTTTCCTAATTGCGACTATCTACAAAGCGTCTGTCATCCTGAGCGAGTCTGGCGAGCCGAAGGACCTTCCCACGTGGCACCCCGGCCCACGCCCTCTGCCCGTTTTTCTATTGTGAAAGAGGTCTATTCGGTAAAAGTCCGCAGATCATGCCGCTTGGCTGTGGGAGAAACGCGCAGGCATTCCGTTTTTACGCTACGTAATCTGCGGACAATTTCCCGACTTTGCCGGCAGCCTACTCCCCCGGTTGCGGAAAAGGCCGCTGGAAATTAAATGCGAATTCCGTCGGCCCGTTCGTCTGCACGCTGTCCAGCCGCATCTTCGCCTCCGCCACGCTCGGCAAATGCCCGGCGGGGACCCACCACAGGGCTGCCCACGGCCCGTCGAATCGCTCGAACCATTCCCGGCGCGCCTTGAGCAATTCCTGGTGCGCGGTGTGATAGACATAATGCCGCAACGCCTCCACGGACTCCCACACGGACAGGTTGACGATCACGCCCTCCGCCGCGAACGTCTGCGCCACCGGGTCGGGCGCGGGCAGTTTGTGCTCCTCCAACCGCCACACGAACCCCGGCGCGTGGTCGGCCAGCGCGTTGATCTCGTCCAAACGCGCGACAAACCGGGCCATGATCGGGTCACTCAGCGGCGCACGAGCCTTGGCGACGTTGATCTGGGCCAAGTAAAATTCGTGGGTCATCCCGAGACAATTTAGACGGCGTGCGTTAGCGTGGAAAGCATGGAAGTTTTCGCAGCCATCCACGCGCGCCGCACCATCAAGGATTTCCGCCCCGACCCGGTCCCCTCCGACCTCTTGGAACGCGCCCTGACCGCCGGACTCTGGGCGCAGAATCATAAGCTCACGCAGCCCTGGCGCTGGACGATCCTCGGACCCGAAACGCACCGTCGTCTGGCGGCAGCCTTCGCGCGATCCCAAGTCACTCTGCTCGACGCCAACGCCACCCCCGCCGAACGCGAGCACCTCCGTGCCAAGGCCGCCGAAAAGATCCTCAACAAACCCTGCATCGTAGCAGTCAGCCAACATCTCTCCGGCCCGCCCGCTCAGCGCAAGGAGGACTACGCCGCCATCGCCTGCGCGATCCAGAACGTCCAGCTTGCGGCTTGGGCGGACGGAGTCGGAATGCAGTGGAGCAGCGGCAAGATCATCGCCCTGCCGGAAAACTACGCGACTCTCGCCATCGACTCGTCACAGGAGGAACTCGTCGGCCTGCTTTTCTTCGGCTATCCCGCCACTATTCCACCCGCCCAACCTCGGAAACCGCTGGCAGAGGTCTGCTGTCATTTGCCCTGATTTGTCGCCATGCGGCACAGTCATGGGATTGGACGCTACAAGTTTGTCATTCTGCTCCCCAAGACGCCAAGATGGGCGTACCCCCCCATGATAAACAGTACAAGCTGTAAGCCGTTGAGTGATGTTCAACCGGGTGTTGCTTTGTAGGGCGACGGGCCCTGTTGCCGGGAGCGCCCATGCCAACGGGGCCCGTCGCCCTACAAAGGACTGCCCCGAGCAACACCAAGCTAATCACTACAGCCATTGTTGTAGCGTGTGATACTTTAGAGCCTATCCGGTTAACCCCGCCGCCAGCCCCGGCAGGGGCGTAAGAACTTAGCCCGGGGCGTAAGCCCCAGGAACAGCGTGGAAAGCTGCTAGCCCCGGCAGGGGCGTAAGAAAACCCGCGTGGTTATTCGGATAGGCATTTAGCTCTCGGGGACTTTGTGACTCTGTGCAGCTTCGTGCCAATAGGCGGCCCCTGCAGAAGTCTGTTTTACAATCGTGTCTGGGGCTAGCGGTGCAGGCCAGAACGCCAGCGAATAAAAATCCACGGGTTCCGGGCCGACGTTGGTATCTAGCTCTGCGCCTTTCTCGAATCCCCGCCCGCAGAAGCGCAGGCGGTATTCCTTGTCTGGCTCGAGCGAAAACTGATGCCGGATGTAACCGTAAAAATCTGCAAGAACTAGGTCACCACTCTCGTTCCAATACGACGCTTCCACGATTTCTTCCCAGGTGTCATCCAGCGGCGGCGGGCCGTCCAAGATGTCGATGGTGAAGCCGACTTCTCCGTGGTGCAATCCTGTTGTGAGCATGATCACTCCCGGCATTTCTGTGCCGCACAGGCCGTTGGCCTGCCCCGCGAAACAACGGTCTGGCATCGGCCCGTCGTTCGACTCGGTGGATTGTAATTCAAAAATGTGGTACCCGACACTAACTAATCCATCATAAATTCGTGCCATGCTGAGCAGCGTTGGAACGGAAATATGCGAGGCTGTTTGCCGTGTGCCCAACCCCGATTAGTTCGCCGCGTATGCCACGATCTTCTCGATCTTCACCTTACGTGACCCATCGCCGCCACTCTCCTCCGGCAACTCCACGACCTCACCCACCTTGTGCCCCAGGATCGCTTGCCCGATAGTCGTCAGGTACGAAAGAATATTCTTCTCCGGGTCACCATCCCACGCACCTAAAATCGTGTAGGTCTCCGGCTTCCCGGTGCCTTCGTCTTTCAAGGTCACCACGGTGCCAATCGACACCAGGTTCGTGTCCGGGTTCTCGAAGTTCGTCCCGCGCGCCCGGTCCAGATCCCGCTCCAACTCCGACCGCCGCCGCGCCAGCACGGCTTGCATTTCCTTGGCGGCCTTGAACTCGAAATTCTCGCGCAAATCGCCATACTCCCGCGCGATCTGGATCTCCTCAATGTTCTTGGGAATCTGCTTGTTGACCAAATCGTCCAACTCCAGCTTGCGCTTCTCCAGGCTGCTCCATGACACCGTCAGGTTCGCCGCCTTTTCCTCGCCGCCGCCGGTCAGCAGATTCTGCAACTCGGGGTGCAGCTTCATCAGCCGCGCCATCAGCGAACGCTTGTCCAGCTCCTCCAGCGCCGGCGTCGCCAGCAAGGCCCGCGCGGCGCTGCGCAACTCGGCGGTGTCGGCGTTTTTGAGCAACTCGGTGATCAGCGTCCGGTCGCTCGACAGCAGATCGTGCAACCGCGTGGACCGCTTGATGTCGCTCAGCGAATCCCGCTCCAACGCGCTCAGGATAGCCTTGAACAGGCGCGGAGCGGCGAAGTCCGCGTATTTCTCGTCCTCGCGTTCTTTGCACAGCCAGAGCAGCATTTCGCACGTCACTGAATAATCCCGGATCGACCGGTCTAGGTACGTGCGCATCTCTTCGGCGCGTCCCTGCGAATCGAACAGGCGTGCCACCTCACCGACCACGCGCGCGTTGTGCGTCTGCGGCAGCAGCGACAGCGCCCGCGGCGCCCACTTGTCGTCGCCGAGCGCGGCGGGCATCTGGAACAGCGCGAACCGCTGCTTGGCAGCGGGCAGGTTGCCGATGATCTCGCCCAGGCGGTTCTCCTCGTCGCGCATCAGCGTGGTCAAGAGCGGTGCGTCCGGCGGCAATGTCACGCCTGTGGTGTTGACAATTTCGTCACGCGTCACCAACAACTCGAACGCCGCGTCGATGTCGAGCCGTTGGTTGCGCACCGCCGACTTGCCCGCTTCCACCAGCACATCCACCAGCCCGTCCGGCTTGGCCTTGAAATCCTCGATGTTTTTGGAAACCTCGTCCAGCACGGCCAGTTGCGTTTTGAGCTGCCGCGCCGTTGCGAACCGCGCCAGGATGGCCGCGTTCTGGTCCAACGTTTCCTCGCGCAGTTCGACGAAATCCGTCTTCTTCGCCGGGATGATGAACTTGCCATCCTTCTTGAGCGCTTTCTTGGCGGCCTCCCACCAGCGTTTGAACTCTGACTCGCCCGCGAACACGTCGGGGGTCAGCAACGAGGCGATCTGCGTGGGGGTGGCCCGGTGGTGGTCGCTGTGCTGGAGGATGGAGCGCACGACGGTCGCCGGGTCTTCGGTTGCCTCCTTCTTGAAGGCGGCGAGGTCCGTGGCTTTGCGGGCGAGGGGGTGCTCCGCCGGGACCACTTTCAAGTTATCCCCGGCGTACTGGAGCTGCATCGGGTGGGCCTTCTTCGGCCCGAAGTCGATCAGGATCTGGTTGGCGTCGAGGTTCCAGCCGGACACGCGCCCGAAGCCCCAGCTCTTGTGCTGGGTGTAGGCACCCGGTTCCAGTGTGCTGAGAATCCGGGCGGCATTGGTATTGACCCGGCCTTCGTCAACGACCTTCTGAAGCTCCGGGTGGATGGGGGTAGCGGGGGAGGGAGAGGAGGATGACATAAGCAAGCGACGACAAAAAGTGATCTTGGCAAGATAGGGGCGTCCCGGGCGATGGCCAAGGGAAAAGAAAATGGCGCTGCTTCCCTCGCCTGCGACGCCTGCGTTATCTGCGACGTATTTTGCCGACTAAATCCGATTTTTCGCCATTTTTCCGTTTCGGCGCGATTCCCTGTTGCATCCCAACCAACTTCCTGCCAAAAACAAGGACCTACGCGATGAAATCCCTCCTCTGTTCCCTCCTCCTCACCGTTTGCGCCGCGGCGACGATCCACGCTGACATCCAGGCCCCGCCCATTGCCGACCAGGGGCCGACCCGCAAGCTAGGCCGTGGCTTCGCCAACGTGCTCTTTGCCGTGACCGACTGGCAGCAGACCATCGCCACCGTCAACGAGAACGAGGGCAACTCCGCCGTCGCCTATGGTTTCATCAAAGGTGGCGGGCGGTTCTTCACCCGCATGGGCACCGGGCTGTTCGACATTGCGACCTTCCCTTTCCCACTGAACAAGGGCAAGTACACGCCGATCCTGCGCAACGACGTGCCCTGGATTCACAGCGGTTACTCGGAGTTCCCGCCGGAACTGGGCTGGGAGACGCGTTGGAACTACGTGCGCTGAGCACGGTGGCGACGGGACGTTGATCCCACGGATTTTACAAAAAGGGCGTCTCATCTGAGCCGCCTTTTTTGGTGGCGGAGAAGGGGATAGCGGCAGACCCAAAAGCAAAACGGGGATGGCCCGCAAGCCATCCCCCACCCTACTACGGGCGACCCGCCGCTTAGGCCTTCGCCGCGAGCTTCTTCGCCAGACGGCTCTTGCGCCGGTCGGCCACGTTCTTATGGATCACGCCGCGCTTGGCCGCCTTGTCCAACTCGGACACCAGCTTCTCATAGTTCTGCCGCGTCACAGCCTTGTCCGTGCCGGTCAGGCTCGCAGCGAGACGCTTGGTGTTCGTCTTGAGGGCAGTGACGACCTTGCGATTGCGCAAGGTGCGCTTTGGGGTTTGACGGGCGCGTTTGGCGGCGGATTTCGTGTTGGCCATGTCGAAAGAAAGGATGTCGAGTCGATGAAGGGCCGCCAAGCTGCCGTCTCCGGGGCGCGCTGTCAACGGATTTCTCAGTACGAATCGCGCCCGCCCCGGTAACGCAGGTTCGCAGGCAGCGCCGCGTACCGACTCTCCCGGCACCAAGACATCACCCCGCCGAACGACAGCCACATCGCCCCAACTGCCGCCAGGCCCAGCGCCGCCAGACCAAAAGTCTGCTCGTGCTCGTGCTTGAAGGTCTTGCCCGCCCGCCGCCGGACGCCCTCGTCCTGGCGAAACGCCCGCAAATTGGCGGGCAAATTGGCGACCGCATCTTCCTCGGCCCGGTATTTGCCGACCCCCATCGCGCCCACGTAGAGCACGGTGAAAATCATCGCAAAGAGCAACAGCGCGGTGAGCAGTCGCTTGACGAAAAGCATGGCCGGGGTTCGGTCGGGTTACAGCGAATCGAGCGCGGAGCGGTGCAGAACCGACGAATCGGCGTTGCTGCCCACGTCTGACGGAGAATTGTTCGACACCGGCCGGGCGGGCGTCGGCGCGCCGACGGGCGGGCGGGCGTCGCGCTGCCGGGCGCGGGCGTCGGCCTCCGCCTGCCGGGCGAGCAGCTTGCTGGGCGACCCGTTCCATTCCTTCTTGTTCAGCGCAGCACCCACGGCGGGGAAGGGGGCGGGGCCACGCGTCGTGGTCGTCCGGGTCGTGGGCGAGCCGTCGCCGTCGGCGGCGACGGTCGTGGTCGTGGTGACGCGGTTCGCGCCGGTGCCGCTGGTCGTGATGGACCGCACGACGGAGGTATTCCCCGGCGCGGCTGCTGCCCCAGCCGCCGTCCCGGTCGCCGCAGCCATCGCCGGAGGCGGCAGTTCCGAGCGCACGATGTTGGCCGCGATGGCCTGCGTTTGCGTCGTGTCGATGATCTGCACCCGCGCGCCGACCTTGACCATGTCATAGAGCGTGATCACGTCCCTGGAACGCATTCGGATGCAGCCGTAGCTCGTCGGGCGGCCAATGTTGCGCTCTTCGGGTGTGCCGTGGATGTAAATGCCGCGCGAGAACGCCTGTTGGTTGCTGGCTTCCAGGCCGCGCAGGGCCAGGATGCGCGAGACGATGGCGTCGCGCCCCGGGGC
>CAXTBX010000102.1:0-17229 GCA_964242205.1 uncultured Chthoniobacterales bacterium | reverse complement strand
GAGAGCGGGTGACGAGACTCGAACTCGCGACGTCTTCCTTGGCAAGGAAGTGCTCTACCACTGAGCTACACCCGCGTGAAGCAGGACACCACCGTTAGCAGCGGGCCGTTCGACGCGCAAGCAGATTCTTTTAACCCGACGGATTTGGCGGGATTTTTTTGACGCGGCGGGCACTTCGCGGAAGGTTGCCGCCCATGAGCCGCCTGCAAGAAATCCTTCAGCACAAGCGCCGGGAAATCGAGCCGCTGCTCGCCCGGCGCACCGCGTTGCGCGACGCCGCCCTGCGCCGCAACACTTTCCGCAGCTTGGCGGACGCGTTGGAGGGCGACGGCGGCAAAACGCTGGCGCTCATCGCCGAGGTCAAGCGCGCGTCCCCCTCCGCCGGGGTCATCGCGGAATCGTTCGACCCCGTGGAAATCGCCACCCGCTACGAGGCCGCCGGGGCCAACGCCGTGAGCGTCCTGACGGACGAACGTTTCTTCCAAGGTCACCTCGACCACCTGCGGGCTGTGCGCGAGACCATTGGCCTGCCCATTCTCCGCAAGGATTTCGTGGTGGACGACGTGCAAATCTACGAGGCTGCCGCCGCCGGGGCGGACGCCGTTCTGCTCATCGTCGCGGCGCTGACACAGGACGAACTCGTCGCTTTCCTCGACGTGGCCGCCATCTGCCAGCTCGATGCCTTGGTGGAGGTCCACACGCTCGCCGAACTAGACCGCGCGCTCGAAACCGACGCCCGGATCATCGGCATCAACAACCGCAACCTCGCCACGTTCGAGGTCGATCTGACCGCCACGGTAACGCTTAGCGAGGAGGTCCCCGCCGGAACGCTGCTCGTAAGCGAGAGCGGCATCCGCACCGCCGACGACAGCCGCCGCCTACGCGCCTGTGGGGTGGACGGTATCCTCGTGGGCGAGGCGCTCATGCGCAGCCCCGCCGCGGCGCGACAGGCCGCTGCCCAGAAGCTTGCCGACGACGCCCCCGCGAACGGTGCCCAACCGCTGTACGCATGAAGGCGAATCGTGACCGCCAGGCACGATGGATGATACACCGTCGCGCAACGGACTCGTTGTCTGAAGTGCGCATCTGTGGAACGAAAACGACAATGTGACGGTTGTGAAGAGCAACCCACGATTCCGCGGATAATTCCGATTTTATCTCTGCAAATCCATGGACGCTCCTCGCCAGTCGGAATACCGCGCGGTCAATCTGCTGGAGGCGTTGGCAGCCGGGCGCAAGTTGCCGGACGCCGACGCGACGGCGGCGGTTTTCCGGACGTGGCCCGCCCCGGGCGCTCCGGCGGCCCGGTTGCTGGCGGCCCACGCCAACGCCGCGCGCGGGCGGGACGTGCTTTGGCTCGTTGGCGTGGACGCCGCCGGGGGCGGTCCCGGCGCGGATGTCGGCCGGTTCGACGGCTGGCTAGCAGCGATGTTGCCCTTTTTCGACGGTCTGGCCCCGCACGTCACCCGGTTGAAGGTGCCGCTCGCCCCTGCCGCAGGGAAAAGTCCCGCCAGGACCGCGCTGGCGCTCCATGTCGAGACGGGCCGTGCGCCATTCGTCGTGCGCGCCGCCGGAGCGCGGTCGGCCCGGCTGGAAGTCCCCTGGTTCGACGTGGCCACCGGCGCGATCCGCCCGGCGGGACGCCTGGAATTGGTCAAGTTGCTGACCCCATTGCAGGACATCCCGCAATTGGAAATCCTCGAAGGCGACCTGACCTTTTACAAGAACCAGCACTCGCCCTACTCCAGGGCCACCTTCCGCTGGACCCTCGACGGCGCGCTCTACCTCGTGCCACGCGGGCAGGACCGGGTCATCTTGCCACTGCACCGCTGCCGGGCCGCTCTGCTTGGTGCCGAAACCAGTTTCGCGGCCCCCGCCGCCGAGATCAACTTCACCGCTGACAAAAATTCTCCCGGCGTCCGCCTGACCGAGAGCGCCATCCTACTCGAAGGGCTGGGACGGATATTCATCTACTGTTCGGGTTCGACCAGCGCGCCGGAACTGCCGCTCGCCCATGGTCTGAGGTTAACCGTGGACCTCCAACCCGCCGGTGCCGACCGTACGGCGACGGTCGCAACAACGATGCGCCCGGCGCAGGTTACCGAGGGTAACCAGGCCGGGCGCTGGAAGCTCTGACTTTGTGACAACTCTTACCTCACCTGCTTACCGGCGGAAATCGCTGGCGAAGTCGATCACGCAGATCGTGCCGTAGATCGGGTGGCTGCCCTTGCTGACGCCCGCCACGCGGAAGCCAGGTTGGAGGATGTTCTTCAAGTGGCCGCGGCTGCGCTCGCCGTCGTCCACCACTAGGTTGTAAACCACCTGCTCGGCGGTCGGCGCGCCGTAGGCGACGTTTTCGCCGGCCATGTTTTCCCAGGAGCCGTAGTGCTGCATCCGGTCCATCGGCGAGCTGCCGTGGCCGATTTGGCCGCTCTGCTGCTGGGCGTTGATGAGTTCGCGGCCCGCCCCGGCGAGCAGGTCGGACACCGTGATCGGGGCCTGCGCCGAGGACCGCCGCAGCGTGCGGATTGCTTCTTCCAGCGCGGTCACTCCCTCGCGGGTGCGGAGCATCCGGCGGCCCGGCGCGCGGAACATGTTGTCCGAAGAATAGTAAGGACGGAAGTTTTCCAGGTAAGCCGCGTAAGCCTGCGGGTTGGTACGGACGCGGTTGACTTGGTTGATGACCTCCTGGGTGAAGTTCCCGGAGGTTTCATTGGAGCGTTCACCGGCTTGGGCGCCCGTCAAAGACGCGAAAACCAGCGTGACAGCGGCGAGAAGGTGGAGAGCTTTCATGGTCTGAGTCAGTTAGAGTTGCTAGACCTTGCTTAAGCAGCAGGTGTGCACGCTCGGACCGTCAGACCGGGGCTGTTTTGGGGGTTTACAGAGTAAATCAGGTGATTACCCCAACCAAAATCCGCTCAATATATTTCGCAGAAAACTTTAAATCGTGCGTTTTATCATTAATGATAATATCATTTTTGATATAAGTTGTACGATTCTGATAATGAGATGGTGTGACTCGTCGCAGTTTCCCCTTCCACGCGGACGGTGCCCTTAAAGTGCTTTTCGGCTAACAGTAAGGGTAGCCATTCACGGTCGTCCTCCCACATCTGGTCATAAGGCAAGGCATCGACGGGATACCAGAGAGGCACTGCCTCATCGGTTTCGTGGGGGGTGCCGAGGAAATCTCGTGCGAGGTAAATCAGACAGCGCAGAGTCGGGCCATCCTTGAAGTAGAAGACAAGTTCACCACGTAAGCCGGGATCCACGGGCGTGACGCCGACCTCCTCTTCGGTTTCCCGGATGGCCGCAGCCAAGGGCAGTTCGTCGGGATCGACCTTGCCGCCGGGGCCGTTGATCTTGCCCGCACCGATGCCGCGCTTTTTGCGGATGAGGAGCAACTGGCCGTCCTTCAGGATGTAACAGAGCGTGGCGAGCTGTTCGTTCATCGGCGGTAGACGAAATGCGCCAGGAACAACGCGGCGAGCACGTAGGCCAAAGGCGTGACCTGCCGTCCACGGCCCGAGCCCAACATCAGGAACGCGTACACCACGAAGCCGACGGCGATGCCTTCGCTGATGGAGAACGCCAGAGGCATGACCAGTAGCGTCAGGACGGCGGGCACGGCGACGGCGAAGTCTCGGAAGTCGATTTCCAAGACGCTCTGCATCATGTAAACGCCGACGATTACCAGGGCCGGGGCGGTGGCCAGCTCGGGAATCGCGCCGATGAGCGGGGCGAAAACCAGCGCGAGCAGGAAGCAAACGGCGGTCACAAGGGCGGTCAGGCCCGTGCGGCCCCCCGCCTCCACCCCGGCGGCGGATTCGATGTAGCTGGTGGTCGTCGAGGTGCCCAGGCACGCGCCGAACATGGCGGCACCGGCGTCGGCGGCCAGCGCGCGCCCGATGCGCGGCAAGTTGCCGTCGGCATCGAGCAGCCCGGCGCGCTTGCAGACGCCGAGCAGGGTGCCGACGTTGTCGAACAGGTCTACGAACAACAGCGTCAACAGCAGCGGCAAGCTGCGGGCAAAGTGCGTGAATAGATAGGTAAAGTCGAGTTGCAGGAAGGTAGGTGCGAGGGAGTTCGGCGCGGAAACGAGCGCGTGCGGGGCGGTCGTGAGGGCCGTTTTCGCCCCGGTGGCCGTCACCGGACCGGGCAGGAACAGTCCCAGGACCGTCAGGGTGAGCACGCTCAGAATGATCGCCCCCGGGACCCGGCGCAAGATGAGCACCGAGGTCAGGAGGATACCGCCGAGCACCAGCAGCGGCCCCGGTTGCGAGAGGTCGCCCAGGCCGACCAGCGTGGCCGGGTTGGCCACGATGACCCCGCCGTTCTTGAGTCCGATGAAGGCGATGAACAGGCCGATCCCGCAGCCGATAGCCGTCTTCAAGCTGGCGGGAATGGCCCCGATGATGCGCTGGCGCACGCCGGTCAGCGTGAGGAGCAGAAAGATCACTCCCTCCCAGAAAACCAGGCCCAGCGCGGCCTGCCATGGCACTTTGTAAGCGCCGCACATTGTAAAGGTAAAGAACGCGTTGAGTCCCATGCCCGGCGCGAGCGCGACGGGGTAATTCGTCAGCAGTGCCATCGCCGCAGTGGTGCACGCGGCGGCCAGGGCGGTCGCAGTAATCAGCGCTCCCTTGTCCAATCCGGCGAGCGAAAGGATGGCCGGGTTGACTGCCAGGATGTAGGCCATCGCGGCGAAGGTGGTCAGCCCGGCGACGATTTCACGGCGGACAGTGGTCCCGTTCTCAGTCAGGCGAAAATGGCGTTCGAGCATGGGATGGACGTGCGTGGTGCTAGGCTGGTAAATATAGGGTGAGAAACGCCGGAAGCCGGGCGAAACTTTCCCACTAACATGCGCGGCTCCGGCGACCCTGGTTGCTCGCTGCCTGTGATACCGCTTCAAAAACCAAAATCAAACCGCAAACGCAATGATTTCCCTTTTTAGAATTTGGTTAGGTCTCGTGGTCGTCACAGGCGTCGTCAGCGGGGTTACGACCGTCTGGGCGGAGGATCGTGGGGATGATCCGGCGCGGGCGATTGACAGCCGCCTTGCCGGGAAAGCCTCCAGCACGACGACATACTATATTCTCGGGGGCGGCGACATGGACCACGGGACGAACTTTACGTGGAACCCGAACCTGTGGTGCGCTGACCTTACCGTCTATTTTACCTGTTTCAGTCCCTGGAACAGCAACGAGCACGCTTACCAGGGCGGCACGTTGATCACGCCCAAGCACGCGATTTTCGCCGAGCATTTCTCGGGCAAGAGCGGCAGCAACACCCTACGCGCGGGCGAACAGTTGGTTTTCATGGGCAAATCGGGCATCAATTACCGGCGGACGCTGGTCGCATCGCCGGAACGCGTCGGCACGACGGACATCTGTGTCGGCACGTTCAAGGAGTCCGACCTGCCGCCCGACGTGGTGCCCGCGCAGTTGCTGCCAGCGCAGATGAAAGACAGCGACTTGCCGCCCGGGACCCCGGTCATTTTTTGCAACAAGAACAAGGAGGCTCGGGTGGCGGAGTTGGTGTCGGCGACCGGCGTGGTGATCCGGCCTGCGACCGATCCGAAGCGTGCGCCGTGGACGCTGAGCGGACCCGCGTTCGTCGGGGATTCGGGAAGTCCGATCTTTGCGGTGCTGGACGGGCAACTGGTGTTGCTGGCGTTGTTTCACGCGCCGAACTACGGGCCAGCGCTGGCGCCGAACGCGGAGGCAATCAACGCCGTGTTGGAGCGCGGCTACAAAGTGAAAGTTTGGAAAAAATGAGCAGACGTAGGGCGCACGGCAGCGAGCGTTCCGACCAGCCGTATGAACCTGTTGTGTTCAGCGTTTCCTGAGGCGGCGGATGGGACGAGCGCTGCCGGAATCTTTGGCGGGAGCTTGGCGGCGGGGCGTCGTGGTACGCGCGTGGTGGAACAGGTACTGTTGCGCGTAGCCGCCGTAAGGTCCGAAGTAATCTTGCGCAAAAGTTTGGAGCTTGCCGAGGGGAGCGTCGGGTTCGGCCTGGAAATAACGCTCGCGGAGCACGCGCTCGATCCACACGTCGATGGGGAACGCGTCCAGATGTTCGTAGCCGAACAACAGCACGCAGTTGGCGACCTTGGTCCCCACCCCACGGTAATCGGTGAGCGCGGCGAGAGCCGCCGGGCGAGGCTGCGGTCGGAGTGCTCCCAAGGGCTGACCGCCGTCTGCCTCGGCGGCAGCGATGGCGCGGGCGGCCTCCAGTAGACTCCGCGCGCGGAAACCGAGGCCGCAGGCGCGCAGGTCAGCTTCCTGCAAGGTGGCGAGGCGCGCAGGCGTCGGGTAAGCAAAGAGTTCAAGCCCGCCGAATTGGCCCAGGGAATCACCGTAACGCTGCCGGAGAAGGTGACTGATCGCGGCGATGTGGCTGACCTGCTTGAGCGCGGAGGTGATAAACGTCGCCAAGCATTCCCAGAGCGGTTGGCGGATAATGCGCAGGCCCCGGCAGGCCGCAAGCGCCGTTTGCATCCATTCGTCCTGCGGAAAGGTGTCATAAATTTCCGGCAGCGGATGGTCCAAAGCGAAGTAACGAGCGGCCAGATCAGCGGCGGAGGCAGGAACGACGAGCGCGTCGGCGCGTTGCTCGACGTAGAGCGGTGTATGGTCAATGACCCCGACGTAGCCGGGGCCAGCACGACGCCAGTGGAAAACCTGGCCGCAGGTGAGCGTCGCGGCAAGATCGAACTCCGGCGCGGGCAGCGTGGCGAGCGCGGGTTCGGTCAACGGATGAAATAACTCAGGTTTTCCAGTTCGATGGCGAGGTCCACGTTGTTGACCACGACGTTCGCGGGCACCTGGAGAATGATGGGCGCGAAGTTCAGGATTGCCTGCACCCCGACGGACACCAGCACGTTGACCACCTCCTGGGCCGCCGTGCCCGGCACCGCCAAAATCGCCAGCTTGATCCCGTGCTCGCGGATAAATTCGGCCATCCCGGCAATCGGCAGGACCTCGACGATCTTAGTGCCGCTGACGGGTTTCTGACCGGAGTCCACGTCGAACGTCGCCACAATCTCGAATCCCTCCTTGGCGAATCCTTCGTAATATCCAAGGAGAGCTGTGCCCAGGTTGCCAGCTCCCGCGAGGATGACCGGCTGGAGGCGCGTCGTGCCCAGGACTTCGTCGAGCTTCTTACTCAGCGCATCTACGTCGTAGCCGAGGCCGCGCGTGCCGAACTGACCAAAGTACGTAAGGTCCTTGCGAAGCTGGGTCGATTTGACCCCGGCGGCCTTGGCGAGTGCCTCGGAGGAAACCGTGGAAATCTGGTTGGTTTGCAGTCGCTGCAAACCGCGCTGGTACAGGGAGAGCCGATAGACGGTTTTACGAGGAATGTCGGCTTTAGGCATTTGCACGTGAAAATACACGAGCGGCGGGGTTTATGCAAACTCGGGCGGGTGACGGGGCGCTGACCCCATCAAGCGAGAAGCCGGACACGCCGCTTGGCTTGGCAGCGCACTGGAGATTTAGTGCCAACTTCCTCGCTTCAGCGAACCGTCGCGGAAAACATCATCCGCAACTTTTCCACGGCGGGCAGGAGCATCGCCAGCACCTGATCAACCTCGGCAACAGTGTTGAAACGGCTGAAGCTGAATCGCAGGCTCGCCCGGGCGCGCTCGGCGGAGAAACCCATCGCCGTGAGCACATGCGACGGATGGATCGAACCGGCAGTGCAAGCGCTCCCGGCGCTGGCGCAAACACCCGCCTTGTCCAACAAAACCAACAGGGCCTCGCCTTCAACCCCCCGGAAAAACAGGTTGGATGTGTTGGGCAGGCGCTCGGCGGGGTCTCCGTTGACCTCGGTGTCGGGTATTTGTGAAAGGATGCCTTGCTCGAAGCGGTCGCGCAACGCGCGCACGGCGGTGAGTTCCGCTTGAAGATGCGCCCCGGCGAGTTCGGCGGCTTTGCCCAGCGCCACGATGCTCGCCACGTTCTCCGTGCCGCCGCGCCGCCCTTCCTCTTGTCCGCCGCCAACGACGAACGGCGTGAACCGGGCGCGGCGATGCACGTAGAGCGCACCCACTCCCTTGGGCGCGTGCAGCTTGTGACCCGCCAGCGAGAGAAAGTGCATCGCTGAATCTTGCAGCGAGACGGGCACCTTACCCACGGCCTGCACGGCATCCGTGTGGAAGTAGGCCCCGCGTTCGCGGGCGATGGCGGCGGCCTCCTCGACCGGAAAGAGCACGCCGGTTTCGTTGTTGGCCCACATGAGCGAAACCACGGCGGTGTCCTCGCGGACCGCCTGGCGCAGTTCGTCCAAATCCAGGCGGCCACCGGTATCGACGGGGAGCCAGGTGACCTCGAAGCCGCGCCGGGCCAAGCGGTCGCAGAAGTTCTTGGTCGCGCTGTGCTCGACGCTGCTCGTGACGACGTGGCGGCGGTCGCGGTCGGCTTCAAGGGCGCTGTGGATCGCGGTATTGTTACCCTCGCTGCCGCTGCCGGTGAAAATGATGGATTCGGGTTCGCAATCCACCAGGGCGGCTACCTGCGCGCGGGCCGTGTCGAGCGCGCGGGCGACGCGGGAGCCGAAGCCGTAGGCGCTTGACGGGTTGCCGTACCAATCAGTCAGGTAGGGCAGCATTGCCTCGACTACGGCGGGGTCGAGCGCGGTGGTGGCGTTGTTGTCGAAGTAGATCACGTCGGGAACGGCGGCAGGCTATCGGGAGGCCGCGCGTTGCGTGGCGAGCATCGTGGCGGACGCGTCATCGTCCGCCGTCGGCGGAGGCCGGTTTTCCTGGCGCGCGATGAGCATCAGATTCCGCGCGGCGACCACCGGAGGCAGCAGCGAGCCAAGGATGAACGGCAACTTCCAAACGTGGATGGCGTAAATGAAATTGATGATCCCGCCCGCGAAGCTGAGATGCCAGAAATTCCGCGGGATGATGCTCTGTTTGAGCTTTTCACTCGCATACCACTGCACCACGAAGCGACTAGTGAACATGACGTTGCCCACCAAGCCGAACAACGTCCAATAAACGCTGTCGGCCCAGAAGAACGCCACCGAATTGGTCAAAACGTTAGCTAACGTCATCACGACGCCAGAGATAGGCTCTCATGCCGCTTGGTGCAAGCAAAACGGCGCGTGGAGGGACGCCGGCTGCCTGCGAAAAAGCGTGGTTGGCAGGCGCTGACCTGCCGGTATCTTCGTTGGCATGACCTCCGTCTGGACCCACGCCAACCCGCACCTGCGCGATTTGATCGCCTACGAACCCGGCAAACCCATCGAGGATCTGGCACGCGAACTGGGCATCGCGCCGGGCGACATCGTCAAGCTGGCGTCGAACGAAAATCCGCTCGGACCTTCGCCCAAGGCCCTAGAGGCGATGCGCGCGGCCATCGACCGGGTGAACTTTTATCCGGACGGCGGTGGGTACTACCTGCGCGAGGCCATCGCGGCGAAGTTCGGCTTGGGGCGCGAAAACGTCATCCTCGGCAACGGGTCGAACGAGATCATCGAGTTTCTGGGGCATGCATTTCTGCAACCGGGCGACGAGGTCGTCACCTCGGAACACGCCTTCGCGGTTTACACGCTGATGGCGCAGTTGTTCGGAGCGAAAACAGTGGAAGTGACTGAGAATCTGGGTTTTATCCAAGACTTAGAGGCCACCCTGGCGGCCATTACGCCGCGCACGCGGCAAGTTTACATCACCAGCCCGAACAACCCGACCGGCACGGTGGTCTCCGCCGAGGAGATTGAGCGGTTCATGGCGGCGGTGCCGGAGGGCGTGATCGTCATCTTCGACGAAGCTTACCACGAGTTCATGGACGATCCGCCGGACACCCTGCGATACGTGCGCGAAGGACGCAAGGTTGTGGTGTTAAGGACGTTTTCCAAGATTCAGGGCTTGGCAAACTTGCGAGTTGGCTACGGTTTGGCGAGCGCGGAGATGATCGAGGTTTTGCAGAAGACGCGGCAACCGTTCAACGTGAATGGCTTGGCCCAAGCGGCGGCGCTGGCCGGACTCGCGGATACCGAACACCAGCGGCGCACCAAGGCCGTCACCGACGAGGGCCGGGCGTACTTGCAGATGGAGTTCGACCGACTGGGCCTGGAATTCGTGCCCAGCCACGCGAATTTTGTTCTCGTGCGCGTGGGCGACGGCCGGGCGGTGTTCGAGACATTGCTCAAACGCGGCTTGATCGTGCGCGCGATGAATTCCTACAAACTGCCGGAATGGATTCGTGTTTCGGTGGGCACCATGGCTGAAAACCGGCGGTTCACGAAGGCACTGGAAGAAATCTTTTCAGACGGTTCATCCGCAGATAAGAAGCAATCTGGAAACGGCTTCGGCGGAGAATTTACATAAAATTATTCGTTGCACAAACAGCCAAATGACATCGTTGCTGCGTTTTCGGGAAGTTATCGACCCTATGTCATCCGTACAGCACGCCCATTCGCCGTCGGCGAGCGAGGAGAACCGGTTGCGGGAGTTATACCGCTACGAGATCCTCCATACGCCCGCCGACCCGGTGTTTGACGATCTGGCACGGCTGGCAGCGCAGATATGCGGCGCGCCGATGGCGGTGATCTCTTTCATGGACCGCGAACGCCAGTGGTTCAAGTCGAGGCACGGCATGGACTGTTGGGAGTACCCGCGTGACAACACGTTCTGTGAGCAGGTGATCCGTGAGAAAGATTTGCTGGTGGTGCCCGATCCGACGGACGACGAGCGTTTTCTCACCAGCCCGGCGGTGGTGGGCGACACGCAAGCGCGGTTCTACGCGGGTGTGCCCCTGTTGGTACCCAGTGGACACGCGCTGGGCGCGCTCAGCGTGCTGGACCGGCGGCCGCGCACGCTGGACGACGGGCAGCGCGAGAGCCTGTGCGCACTGGCCCGGCAAGTAGTCGCGCAACTGGAGTTGCGTCGGTCCATCGCCGACCTCAAGCGAGCGGCGGACGAGCGCGCCCGCGCCCAAACGGATCTGCGCAAAAGCGAGCAGCGTTTCCAGGATTTCATGGAACACAGCCCAGCCATCGCGTTCATCAAGGACGACAGCGGACGATATACTTACGTCAACCGGCAGTTGGAGGAGAATTTTGCACGGCCAGCTGCGGACTGGTTGGGCAGGACCGACGCGGAAATTTTTCCGGGCCCGGTTGCGCAGAACCTGATCGAACACGACCTGAGCGTCTTCAACGAAGGGAAGACGCAGGTCGTCGAGGAAATCATACCGGTTGCCGGCGGGAACTGCCGCCACTTTTTGTCTTACAAATTTCTGCTGAGGGACGGCCACGGACCGCAGCAAATGGGCGGCATCGCGTTTGACATCACCGAGCGCAAAAGCGCGGAACTGGAGCGGGAGCACCTCGTAACGGAATTGCAGGAGGCGCTGGCGCAAGTCAAAACGCTCAAAGGCTTTTTGCCGATCTGTGCCCACTGCAAGAACATCCGCGACGACGAGGGGTATTGGCAGCAGATCGAGTCCTATCTTTACGAGCACTCCAACGTCGAGTTCAGCCACGGCATTTGCCCGGATTGTCTGGTCAGCGCATACCCCGAGTTTGCCGCGCACCGGCAGGCGAATCCCGACCCGGCGGAGGGCGTTGACCGGGCGGGATAGACTCGTGGGATGATTTCCGACACCATCGCCGCCATCGCCAGCCCGTTCGGCGAGGGGGCCGTCGCATTGTTGAGGGTATCGGGGCCGGGTGCGCTGGCGGTGGCGGAGCACGTCTGTGGGCCGGAGGCGAAAGTGGCCGCCTGGCCGTCGCGGCGGCAGCGGCTGGCTGCGTTGCGCGGGGAGGACGGGCGGAAGGTGGACGAGGTACTGTTGAGTGTCCACCGGGCACCGGCGAGCTATACCGGCGAGGACGTAGTGGAGATCAGTTGCCACGGCGGCATGCTCGTGACGCGGCGGGTGCTGGAAACACTCCTCGCGGCGGGCGCGAGGGCTGCCGAGCCGGGCGAGTTCACGCAGCGCGCGTTCCTCAACGGCAAGCTGGACCTCACGCAGGCCGAGGCCGTGATGGACCTGATCCGCGCGCAGACTGACCTGGCGTTGCGCGCGGCGAGCGAGCAGTTGGAGGGGCAGCTCGGGCGGCGGGTCGGCGAACTGCGTGAGGAATTGCTTTCGCTGGTGGCGCACGTCGAGGCCTACATCGACTTTCCCGACGAGGACATCGACCCCGAGACGGGCGTGGCGTTGGCAGGGCGGATGGAACAGGTGACAGGAAGTCTGGACGCGTTGCTCGCCACCGCCGGGCGAGGCCGCATCTTGCGCGAGGGCGTGCGAACCGTGATCTACGGGGAGCCGAACGTCGGGAAGTCGAGCTTACTCAACACCCTGCTGGGCCACGAGCGCGCGATCGTCAGCGACACACCCGGCACCACGCGCGACAGCATCGAGGAGGCGCTGAGCATCCGGGGACTGCTCCTGCGGTTGATCGACACCGCCGGGTTGCGCGATTCCGCCGATCCACTCGAAAACGCCGGGATGACGCACACCCGGCGCAGCCTCGCGCGGGCTGACCTCGCGTTGCACCTCGTGGACGCCAGTCAGCCCCCGCCGCCGGCAGGGACGCCCGATCCCGCGCCGGAAGTGGCCGCCGCGCTGGAGGTTTTGGTGCTCAACAAGGCGGACCTCGGCGTGCATCCGGGATGGGAAGGCTCCCAAGCGGAGACCATCGAGATTTCCTGTCGCACGGGCGAGGGCTTGGAGGCGCTGGAAAATTTGATTTACCGCAGGATCACCAGTGGGGAAATCGCCTGGAACGACGCAGCGGTGGCGATCAACGCGCGCCATCAAGACTGCCTGCAACGGGCGCGCACCGCGCTTAAAGCCGCCCGGCAGGCGCTGGCGGCGGCGGTTTCGCCGGAATACGTTGCGTTGGACCTGCGCGCGGCGCTCGACGCTGTCGGGGAAGTGATCGGCGGGGTAGACACCGAGGATATTCTCGGCAGGATTTTCTCGACGTTTTGCATCGGCAAGTGAACACGACCTCCCTGCTTTTTTCCGAACTGTACCGTCGCGTCCTGCGCCCAGCGTTTTTCGCGCTCGACGCCGAACAGGCGCATCATCTGGCGATGAGCGCGTTGGGCGCGGCAACTAAATTGAGGTTTCCATTGCCGCTGCTGCGAAAGTTGGCGGGCACCGAACTCGACGAAAGTGGAAAGCTCGCCAAGACGGTTTTCGGCGTGCGGTTTCCGAATCCGGTGGGACTCGCCGCCGGGTTCGATAAAAACGGCGTCGCGTTGACCGCCTGGGAGGCATTGGGATTCGGTTTCATTGAGGCCGGGACTGTGACCGCCGTCGCGCAGCCGGGCAATCCCCCGCCCCGCCTCTTTCGGGTGCTGGAACGGCGTGGATTGATCAACCGGCTGGGGTTCAACAACGCGGGCGCGGACGCGATGGCCGAGCGTTTCAGGAGAATGAAAGCGAGTGGGCGCTGGCCGGGCGTGCCGGTGGGAATCAACCTTGGCAAGTCCAAGGTGACGCCGCTGGAGCGCGCCACGGAGGATTACGTGGCATCCCTGGGGAAATTGCACGATTACGGAGATTATTTCGTGCTCAACGTCAGCAGCCCAAACACACCGGGGTTGAGAAGTTTGCAGGGCAAAGACGAATTGGAAGCACTGCTGCGGACTGTGCAGGAGAAAAACCGGGCTTTGCCCGTGATGAAGCCGATGCTGGTGAAAATTGCGCCAGATTTGACGTTTTCGCAGATCGAAGAGGTAATGGAGCTGGCTACCCGGCACAAATTGGTGGGTATCGTGGCCACGAACACCACCATTGATCACAGTGCGCTTCCGGATACGGCACCGCGCGAGACAGGAGGGTTAAGCGGAGAACCATTGCGCGCACGGGCGACGGAGATTGTGCGTTTTCTAGCCGGGCGGACACCGTTGCCGATCATCGCTGTCGGCGGCGTGTCGGACGCGGCATCGGCGCGCGAGAAGTTGGATGCGGGCGCGGCGTTGGTGCAGCTTTACACGGGGTTCGTGTACGGCGGGCCGACGTTGGTACCGGAGATTTGCTGGGAGTTGCGGGCAAGGTAGTAATACCTCGCGCAAGTCCACGGGCGGGAATGGTGGCAGAGGCGTGGTGGAAGGCCAGGTAGATCGTGACCTCCAAGCGCGATCCACCTTTCAAAGTGCGCCGGTTGCACGAGTCATAGATGGCCTCGGAGAAGCCTCCCCATCCCAAAAGCAGAAGGGACGATCCTCGCGGATCGTCCCTGAAGTTTGCAGGAGGTAAAGACGCTTACCGGCCCCGTCCACCGCCACGGCTCTTGAGACGGTTGCCGCCAATCTTGGGCTTGACGTGCGTCGAGGCATTCGCCTTGTTCGACTTATCTTGGGCACGCTTGGCAATCGCCGCGTTCCGGCGGCTGCCGGTCGTGCGTTTCTTGGGCTTATCGGTCGTCTCGTCGACGTTCGCCGCGTCGCTCTTCTTGGCCTTTGTGGGCTTATCTTCCTTGGCGGCGGGTGCTGTCACGGTCTTGGGTGCGAGGTCGTCGACCACCGGAGCCGCGTCCACCCACTCGATGTACGCCATCTTGGCGCTGTCACTCTGGCGCGGCCCGAGCTTGATGATCCTGGTATAGCCGCCGTTGCGCGTCGCACTGCGGGGCGCAATTTCCTCGAACAGCTTTTTGACCATCTTCGGCTGGTGCAGATAACTGATGGCATTGCGGCGGTCATGCAGCGTGCCGCCCTTGCCGAGGGTCAGCATCTTTTCCGCGAACGGACGCACGGCCTTGGCCTTCGCCAGGGTGGTCTTGATGCGGCTGTGCTCAATGAGGCTGCAAACCTGGTTGGCCAGGAGCGCCTTGCGATGCTCGGCGGTACGGCCCAGCTTGACGGTTTTCTTTTGGTGTCTCATGGACGTGAACGTTAAAAAGCTCTCCCAGGCGGAGGGGCAAGTTATCTAGCCCCACCCCTGGCAACTGGCAAGCCTGTTTCTTTAGGCGTTGAAATCGACCAGTGCTGCCGAGTTGTCCGCGCCGTCGAAACCGAGCGCGGGCAGTTCAACCATGCCGCTGTCGAACTTCATACCCAGACCCAGGCCGAGCTGCTGGAGCTTGTCCTTGATCTCGTTAAGCGACTTCTTGCCGAAGTTGCGATATTTGAGCATTTCGCCTTCCGACTTCTGCGCCAACTGGCCGACCGTCGTGATGTTTGCGTTGTTGAGGCAATTCGCCGCGCGCACGCTCAGTTCGATCTCGTTGACCGACATGTTGAGCAGCTTCTTGAGCTTGGCGTTCTCTTGGCTGACACCCTCCGGCGTCGTGTCGAACTCGATCACGTTTTCATCGTAGTTCACGAACACGTCGAGGTGGTGGCGCAGGATCGCGCTGGCCTGGAGGAGCGCGTCGTTCGGGTCGAGCCGCCCATCGGTATACACGTCGAGCACGAGCTTGTCGTAGTCCGTGCGCTGGCCGACGCGGGTCGCCTCGACCGAATACTTCACCTTCGTGACGGGCGAAAAGATGGAGTCAATCGGGATCAGGCCAATGGGCTGGTCAGCGCGCTTGTTTTCCTCGCCGGTGGCGAAGCCGCGGCCCACGCGGACCTCGAACTCGGCCTCGAACTTCTGCTTTTTGTCCACCGTGCAAATGAGCTGCTCGGGGTTGAGGACCTCGCATTGCGCCGTGGACTGGATGTCGCCCGCGGTGATCGCACCTTCCTTGTTGGTGCTCAGGATCAGGTTGCGGATCTCGTGGTCGTTCGCCTTGAACTTGATCTTCTTGAGGTTAAGAATGATGTCGGTCATATCTTCGACCACGCCGGGCAGCGCGGTGAATTCATGCGACGCGCCGCCGACGCGGACGGCGGTGATGGCCGCGCCTTCCAGCGAGGAGAGCAGCACGCGGCGCAAGCTGTTGCCGACCGTGTGGCCGTAACCGGCCTCAAACGGCTCGGCGGTGAAGCGCGCGTAGGTGGGCGTGGCGGTGGACTCGTCCTTGGACAAGGTTTTGGGCATTTCAAAACGCCCGAGGCGGATAGGCATACTATTTTTGTGGGGTCAGCGCCGGGTTACCCCTGGCGAGTCGATGCCCGCGCAGCGGCGGACGATCCAGGGACCTACGGCGCGATTCTTGGGTAAGACTCGCGTTTGGAACCGGGAATCAACCGCAAGTCAGGCCGCCTTGCAAGCGGTATTTAAGAGCCCGCTGGTGTGCGTGGGCCGAAGCCGACCGTGAAAGCATCCTTTAAACTGGCCTTCAATCCGAGGCCGCCCCGGTGGCGGCTGCGATAGTCGCGGTGCGCGGCCATCGTCAGGAACGTGCGCAGGCGAGTGCCGCGGGAGGTTTTGGGATCGTGCAGGCGCACCCGGCGGCGGAACATCTGCGACATGCGATGGTAAAATTCCGCCGCGCCGGGAACCGGCGGCGGGACGGCCCGCGCCGCAAAATCGGCCCGCGCATCCGTCACCTCGGCGCGGAACGCGTAGGATTCGCCACCGGAATGGAGGGCGAGTTGCAGGTTGTGCGCGGCGGATTCCTCGCGCTGGATGCTCGCCACGTCACGGGTGAGCGCGGCGTCGTGGCGCCGCCAGAGACCGAGGGTTTGTTCCAAGAGGATCGTGGTGCCGGAGAGTGTGCCGAGGAAAAAGATCCATTCGTCAAAAGGCGCGGTGCCGAAACCGTAGGCCGACAACGGCGCAGGCTGGGCCAGCCACGGCGCGATCTGTGCGCGGCGGAACAGGTGTTGCATCCCGTTCGGCGAGAACCAGGGGTCGATGGTGAACACCGTGTACCTGCCGCCCAGGTCGGCGGGTGGCATGACCAACCCGGTCGGTTTCAGCCGTTCGTCCACCACCTGCACGCGGTGGGTGACGGCGACGACCGCGGCGTCGGCGAACGCGGCGAACGCCGTGGCGAGTTTGTGATCGAACCACACGTCGTCCTGGTCGCACAGCGCCACGATTTGCCGGGTGCAATGCCCGATGGCGCGCACGAAGTTCGCCGTGAAACCGAGGCGCTGGCCGTGCGCATCGACGACGACCGCGAACGGCGCTTCAGCGGCAAACCGGCGCGCGATCTCGACGGTGTTGTCCGTCGATCCGTCGTCGCAGATCACCACCTGCGCGGGAAGAAGCGTCTGGCGGCGAATCGAATCCAGTTGCTCCTGCAAATAACGTCCACCGTTGAACGTGGCCAGCGCGACAGAGATTTCCATGACGCCGCCTCCCTCACGCCCGGAATAGCGCACCCATCCGCTTGCCGAGCAACAGGCTGGCCCCGAGGATCGTCGTGCCC
>CAXTBX010000101.1:0-17450 GCA_964242205.1 uncultured Chthoniobacterales bacterium | reverse complement strand
CGGCTCGCTCACGCCGCTGGGCGATCAGGTGATGCGCGGGCAAGTTCCCTGCGAACTATCTTGGCCAAACCGTGGCTTGGGTGAGCGACCGAGCAAGGAACGGCGTGCCACTCGGTTCGCCGCAGAGGAATCATCCGAGGGTGATGGCTCACCCGTGGACGGTCATTTGCTGGTCGCGTTAAAGAAAAAGCGCGACGAAATCGCCCGCGAGATGGGCGACGTGCCGCGCTTTTTTATCTTCTCCGATGAAACGCTCAAATGTTTCGCACGGCTCAAACCGGTGGACGTTGCCGCCGGTCGGCGCATCCGGGGGGTCGGGGACGCCAAGGCCGAGCGTTACCTGCACCGGTTTATCGAGGCCATCCAGCAATTCGAGGCCACTACAGCTTGATTATCCTTGGAGGCTCGAACGGCACACCGCATCAGGATTTCCAAGCCTGCTGCGTATTCTCGGCAGCCTCACTGCCCACCGACTGATCAATGCCGGGGCCTTCGTCAGCCAACTCCGCCGCGACGATGCCGGGCATCACCTCGTTGTGCTGAATGATCAACGGGGTCAACGCTTCGAGATGGCGCAGGGCCAGGTCGGCGACCGCCTGATCCTTGTAAGCCAGCCCCGTCGTGTGCAATTGGGTGTAACTAATCGAGGATAAGGCAAGCACAGTGTAGTCGTCACGGAGCATCCGCGAAACCGGGTCTTTGCGCACTTTGTCATACAAGCCGGCCAGCACGCCAAGCGTGTGACCGATGGCCTGCTTGATGGCGGCGCCGGTCTGGCTGCCCAGGCGATCCACCTGCGTTTGTAGCTCAGCAACCTGGGTGGTCAGCGTCACTTTGACTTTGCCGACCAGCGCGCTCGCAGGTGCGGCATTTTTGAGATTTTCGTCCTCGACCTGGCGCTCAATGGCTTCGAGGATGTGTTTTTGCAGGGTCAGCATGTCGTTGACATACATGCGGAGGGTCGCCGTGTTCTTGTCGGTTTCGTTAGCCATGTTTGCGGGAATTTCGAGGTTGCCTTACTCTGACAAAAACGCACCCCTGCGCCTCAATGGATGTGCAATGAAGAGCAAATGCCTCCCGCAAACCTTCAACTGCCCTTCTTTTTGCAACTTCCTTTGGTGCCAGTCTTTTTGCCGGGGGTAGGCTCGTAGCCTGCCCAGCAGCGGTTATCACTTTTCTTGCTCGCGGCGGATTTCTTGGAGGTAGATTTCGTGGGCATGGCGATGGTGGAGGTTGTGGTCGCTGTTTGCAGGCATTACGCCTATGGGATCGGTACGTCCGCCTCCGAGTCGTGGATGCCGGAACCAACCGCCGCCCGCCGGAGTCGTTCCATGATCGCCCGTCCCAATCCCTCCAATGGTACTGGCTCCGCGATGATGTGGTCCAGACCGGCTTCGTCCAACCGCCGCAACGCAGCAAACAGGTTGGCTGCTGCCTCGCGCAGATCACCGTTCGCGCAGAGGAATTCGACTTGGAAACGAGATACATCGAGCGGCGGGCGGTCGCTACGAAACGCCAGCAGTCCGCTTTTGCCTGCGCCTGGGGCGGTCGCTTTCGTGGTTTCCGACAACCAGACTAGCGGCGTTCGGGGCGCGTAATGCCCGGCCACCTGACCGGGGGCGGAGCGGGCCGCTGGAGTGCCCTCCGCTGACTGGGCTATCACTTGCGCGAATTTTTCCAAATTTTCCGCCGTGATGGGTCCATGTCGCAAGATTCGCACCAACGACGGTCCCGCGAGGACGACGATGGTCGATTCCAGCCCGTGCGTCGTCGGTCCGGCGTCGAGCACTAACGGGATGCGACCCCGCAACTCGCTCAGCGCGTGCACTCCGGTGGTGGGGCTGATCCGACCGAAGCGGTTGGCGCTCGGGGCAGCGAGCGGGCGGCCAAAGGCGTCAATCACCGCCCGGAACACCGGGTGGGCGCTGATACGGAGAGCCACCAACGGACTGCCTGCCGTCACCAAATCGGGCACCGCCTCCGGTCGCCGCGGCAACAGCACGGTGAGGGGTCCCGGCCAGCAGGCGCTGGTCAAGCGTTCCAAAAGTGCTCGCTGCCCGGTGGGAACGACGGCCAATCTTTCGATCCAACCGCTGTCGGGCACATGGACGATCAGCGGATCGAAAAAGGGCCGGTCCTTGGCCTCGAAGATCGCTCCCACCGCCGAGGTATTTGCGGCGTCCGCCGCCAACCCGTAAACCGTCTCCGTAGGAAGCGCGACCACCTCGCCCGCCGTCAACGTGCGCACCGCCCGATCGATGGCGTCGGGTGCGTCGGCTGAAAGCAGGGTGGTATCCACGGCGTGATCGGGCTCCATTTACTCGGCGAACGTCGGCGGACGTTCCGCGAGGACATTAGCGGTTTGCTCCTGTCGAAAGCGCGCTAATTTTCGCCGGAGCGATTCGTCGGTGTTTGCAAGTGCCGCGACGACAAAAAGGGCGGCGTTTTTTGCCCCGGCTGGACCGATGGCCATCGTAGCGAAGACGCCGTCTTGTGGTCCGGCAGGCAGCCGTCCGTCCCCCGCCCGCAGCAACGCCAGCCCGGCTAACCCGTCGCCCTCGACCGGGACGCGGATCGTCGGCAGGCCTGTCTGCTCCGACCATTGCGCCGGGAGCGCGGCATCCGGAGATGCCACGATCACAGCGCGGACGTTTGCTGCTTCGCTCATTCCTGCCGACGAAGACGTTCCAGATCGCCGCCACCCCACGCCGAAACCGTCCAACGTTTCGGCGGCGGTGCGTAACACATCCCACATTGCATCATCCGACGCGACCAACAGGATACTTTTGTCTTGCACATTTTCAGCCAGCATCGGGAGGAATAATTGATGACTTAGTATTTACAAGAACGGGACGAAAAACCGCTTCACCATGAAAAACCACGCATCTTTCCCCGCGCGCTCGCCGTAACCAACGCTAATCCGCGCAACATGGAAAATTCCACTCAAGCTATGGCCAGAGGTACCGTCAAATGGTTCAATGAGAAGAAAGGGTTTGGTTTCATCGTGGACCCCAGTGTAGGCACTGACATCTTCGTGCATTTCTCGGCCATCCAGTCGGAAGGCTTTAAGACGTTGCAGGAGGGCGATCAAGTCGAATATGAACTGTATACCGACGAAAAGGGGTCCAAGGCGCGCAACGTGGTGCGCGTCGAATCCTGACGGTCGGCGTTGCGTTCTGCCGATTGGCATCTGCCAGCCCGGAGGTTGCTGGTGAGCACGCCCGGCCAAGCCGTCACCGGGGGCGATCATCTCGTGCTCATCGGACCGATGGGTGCCGGGAAAAGCAGCTTGGCCCGGCAACTGGCGCAGTTGACTGCGCGCCGTTGGTTGGATACGGACAAGATGGTCGTCCAGAGCACGGGCCTGCCGATCACCGAAATTTTCTCCCGGCACGGGGAGGCTGAATTTCGGCGGCTCGAGACGGCAGCCCTGGCCTCGTTGCGCGATTATCAGCGTCTGGTGGTGGCGACGGGCGGGGGCATCGTGACCCATCCCGGGAACACCGTGATTTTGCGGGAGTTAGGTTGTGTGATCCACGTTACCGCCTCGCCCGAAGTGCTTTTCGAGCGGGTTTCGCGTAACCAGAACCGCCCATTGCTACACACCGCCGACCCCGAAATCACCCTGCGCGAACTGCTGACCGCGCGCCAGCCGCTCTACCTCGCTTGCGCGCACCTGACCGTGGATACCTCGCAAGACAGCCACGACGAGCTTGCACGTCTGATCCTGAACCGCGCGCGCGAGTTTTTCGCCGCACGATCATCTGGTAAGGTGTCCTCGTGAAAGCGCTCCTCATTGCCGAGACCCAGCAACTTGGCTTCTCGCTCTGCCGGGTGGCGGCGTGCGGCGCGCCGCCGCACGCGGCGAGCTTCGATGGCTGGCTGGCGGACGGCAACGCGGGGGAGATGGAGCCTTGGCTCGCGCGTTCGCGCGACAAACGAGTAGACCCGCAGCTCGTCTTGCCGGGCGCGCGCTCGGTGGTCGTTCTCGCGCTAAGTTATTGGCAGGGACCGCGTCCGCAACGAGCCGCCGACGCGCCCGCCGAGGGACGGGTGGCGCGCTACGCCTGGGGCGATGATTATCATGACCTGATCGAAAACAAGCTGAGTGCGCTCGATGCATTCCTAGCGGTGCACGGCGGGCGGCAGCGTTATTATGTGGATACCGGCCCCGTGCTGGAACGCGATTTCGCCGCGGAAGCGGGCGTCGGCTGGCAGGGCAAGAGCACGATGCTGTTGCATCCACGTCTGGGAAAATGGTTCTTTCTGGCCGAACTGCTGACCACGCTGGAAATCGAGCCGGACCAGCCGATCCCGCACCGGTGCGGAACGTGTACCCGGTGCCTCGACGCCTGCCCCACGGGCGCTATCCGGCGGGAACATCCGTATCATCTCGACGCCCGCCTGTGCATCTCGTACCTGACCATCGAGCACAAGGGCGCGATCCCCCTGGATCTCCGACCCCGACTGGGCGACCACATCTACGGCTGCGATGACTGCCTCGATGCCTGCCCTTGGAACCGCTTCGCGCAAGCGAGCCGCGAGGCAGCTTTCCGGGCGCGGCCAGCGACCGTTGGCATGGCTTTGCGCGATTATTTGGCGCTGGGCCAGGAGGATTTCAGCCGGATGTTCAAAGGTTCGCCGGTCAAACGGACCAAACGTCGCGGACTGCTGCGCAACGTCTGCGTGGCGCTGGGCAACGTCGGGACCACTGCGGATCTCCCAGCCTTGGAACGCGCTGCCTCGCAAGAAGAAGAAATGGTCGCCGAGCACGCCCGCTGGGCCATCGCGCGCATCCGCGAACGCGCGCACTCGGACGCGGAAACAAAGTACGTCGCGTGACATGAAAACCGTCCGCAATTTCTCGGTCGCGGTGATCGGTGCGGGCGTGGGCGGTCTGACGTGCGCCGCGTTGCTCTCCCACGCGGGTTTCCGCGTGACGATCTTCGAGAAAAACACGCGTGTGGGCGGCAAGCTCAACTGGCTGGAGCGGGACGGCTACACTTGGGACATGGGGCCGAGCCTGTTGACCATGCCCTACGTTTTCGAGCGATTGTGGGAAAAGCTCGACCGCTCGTTGGCGGGCGACCTGACTTTGCTCCCCCTCCCCGTCACCTGCCGCTACCGGTGGACCGACAGCACTGTGATCGACGAGGATGCCGCTTTCTGGCAACGGCCAGACGTGGCGCGCTTTCTGGATTATGCGCGTGGCCTCTACGACCTCAGCGCGGACGCCTTTCTGCATCATCCCCTAGAGGATTGGTGGCGACAACTGCGGCTGCGCAACCTGCCAAAGCTGCGGCACCTGCCGAAAATCGCTTCTTTCGAAACGATGGACCAAACCGTGCGCCGGTTTTTCGGACACGACCCGCATCTTGTGCAGCTTTTCGACCGCTTTGCCACCTACAACGGGTCCTCGCCGTACCGGACCCCGGCGGCATTCAACATCATCCCCTATGTCGAAGCGCAGTTTGGCGGGTGGTACGTCAAGGGAGGTCTTTACCAACTCGCCGTGGCGCTAGAGCGAATTTGCCGGGAGCTGGGGGTAACCATCATCACCGACTCTGAAATACCGGGTATCAAGCCGACCACCACCGGCGGCCCGATGACCGGGCCTTACCGGCTGTCGGGTAGCGGCGACGACCAACCATTTGACCACGTCGTTTGCAACCAAGATGTGCTCTCTGCCTACCCGCGATTCCTCCCCGCGCCAGCGGCGGAGAAATTTCGTCGGACGCGCTTGGAAACAGCAACTCCGGCGACCTCCGGTTTCATCCTTTACCTCGGCGTGGGTCGGGAATACCCGCAACTCTCGCATCACAATATCTTCTTCTCGGACGATTATCCGAAAGAATTCCGGCAGATGTTCGACGAGCGGCAGCCTGCCGACGAACCGACGATCTACGTCGCCGTCCACTCGAAGGCTGAACGGGAACGGGCACCCACCGGGTGCGAAAACTGGTTTGTCCTGGTAAACGCCCCCGCCTTGGGGAGCGGCGAATCCGTCGATTGGCAACGCTACGGCGACCGGATCATTGCACGGCTGGAAACACGTTTCGGCTGCTCCGGCCTGCGGGAGTCGATCCAGGTACGCGAGCAGTTCACGCCGCTCGATTTTCAAACCCGCTACTTGGCGCGGGCCGGGAGCCTGTACGGCTTCGCCAGCCACGGTGTCCGCGCCGCTTTCCAACGCCCCAAGCTCCAACCGCCCGGCACGAAGGATTTTTATTTTGTAGGCGGTTCGACCCATCCGGGCGGCGGGTTGCCGCTGGTATGCCTGAGCGGCCAGATGGTCGCGGAGAAAATCATCGCCCAGCGATGACCGCGGCGTCACTCCGGTTTCACGTATCCGATGGGCGCGATGCCCTCCCGCCGGGCCGCCGCGATGTCGACGACCTCGTAGTCAGGATCGTCGTCCTTCTTGAACTTCAGCCGGTGTTTCCGGAATTCGCGCGTGGCGCTGTCGAGCGCGTTGTTAAAACACTTCCAACCCTTGAGCTTTTTCACCGCCGGAGTCGCCGCTTTCGCCAGCATCTTATTCTCCGTGAACTTCGGTGGGTCGGGGTCTCCCAGCATCGTCGTTTCGAGGCAAACGGTGTCCCGGCCCTCGCGGTCGAGATAAATCCCCAGGAACATGTGCCCCGGCTCCAGCGCCAAGAACGTGTCGATGCCCATCCGTCGCAGGACGGAAGCCAACATCGCGCTCGCATCGACGCAGTTGGCGTGCGACTCGGCCAGCGCCTCCTCCATGAACCGGATGTGCAGACTGTAAAGCGAATTGCTCTCGTCCGTCGTCGTGCCGATGTCGCTGTAACGGATGCTGTGCGAGCGCAACGCCTCCCAGACCGCGAACACTTGCAGCAGCACGGTCCCGGGGTCCTCGCTCTGGTAGGCGTCGAACCCGTCCACCACCCCGGCGTCCTGGGCCTCTTTGAGCAGCGCCGGGATCGCGGGATGATCCTCGTTGACGTAGGCGGCGAACATCCAGGCGATGTCCACGTAATCTTTCTGATCGTCGGGATTCTGGTACGCGTAAGGACAGTCGTTGATGGGATGAATCCGCGCCGTCACGAACCTTTCGCCCAGGCTCTTGCCGTCCACCGTCACGGCGAACGTCACGTTGAGCGGATGGCTCTGCCGCACCCGGTTGAGCGCGTCATACTTGTAATCGATGCGCGGCAGCAGGTGGTATTCGCGGCCTTTTTCCGGCAAGTCCGCCTCGACGGCGCTAGCGGCCATCAGAGCGTTATCTTTGATCTCGACCCGCGCGTGTGCCCCGTCCGCCGGGCTGATGAGGGTAACCCCCAGCAGCCCGTTCTCGTCGCCAAAAACTTCGGGCGTCTGAACCGCCACGGCCCGGCTGGCGGGTGCCGGGTGGCGGCCCTCGCTGACGGGTGGTGTCTTCTGGGCGGTGGCATCACCACGCAGCGGGGTTTTCAGGGTGGCGCTCGCCAGCAACAGGGACGGAAAGATTTGCCGCTCCGGTTCGATGAAAGGTTCCCACTCACCGGGGGCCAAAGCGGGGGCCGGGTCGGCCAGCGGGGGCTTGGAGACGCGCTCCGTCGTACGCACGGCGTCGCGCCGTTTTTTGGCCGGTGCGGCGTCGTTGCCAGTCCAGGCCTGCACGGTGGAGAGGGCTGCCAAAGCCAACACCCAAAAAAACAGCGGCATCCAACGGCGATTCATCGGCAATTCGGTCTGCTGACACGCCAGTGGAGGCGTCTAGATTAGTGGTCCGTTTCACCCTCGGTTGCAACCCCGTTGTTGCCGAGCGGCGTGCGCGCGCTAATCTCCCGCTGCTTGCGCTCGCCCGGCTCAACCCTGTTCAACCCCGCCGCCTCCCGTCGTCGCCCCACTCCGGAGGACGTGGTGTGGTGGCTTTTTCTCGTCTGGACGGCCATCGGTTTCGTCGTGATGCCGCTGGGGATCGACGCGGCGGAAATCTCGCGTCACCTAGACGACGGCTTGGTGCGGCGGATCGTTCTGGCTGTTCTGCCCGTTTCCGACGCCCTGTGGATCACCTTCGCGGCGGTGGTGGTGTACCTGCACGTTGCCGAGACCGAGGGTTTGCGGGTCGCCCGTCGCTGGACCATCATCATCCTCGCCGGTTCGACCGTGGCCGAATGGATCGGCGCGCGCACGGGCTTTCCGTTCGGACCTTACCGGTACACCGACAATTTTGGCTGGAAAATCGGCGGCGTCCTGCCCGCCGCGATTCCGCTTGCGTGGCTGGTGATCCTCCTGTGCGGGCGGACGCTGGTCTTACGCCTCGCACCCGCCGCCAGTCGTTTGATCGTTGCGCTCGGCACCTCCGCGGTCGCGGTCCTGACCGACCTCAATCTCGAATGGGTGGCATGGAAGGTGCGCGGCTACTGGATCTGGTATCCCGACCAGACCGGGACAATTCCTGTCTGGCCGCCATGGCAAAACTTTGTGGCTTGGTTCGTCGTCGCGGGTGGCCTGGTGCTTGCCCTGCCGCCCAACTACGACCTCCGGGCGGCGCGGCGCTCACCGTTCCGTCCCATCGCCGTCCTTGCGCTGATGAACGCCCTCTTCATCGTTGTTTATTCCGTCCGCTGGCTGGGGATCACCAAACGTTAGCGATCACGCGCGACGGTCCGAGCGAATCGCGGAGCCCGCCATCGAACACCGGCGGCAGCGGTGGCAGGGGTGGCAGCGGCAGGCCGCCGGCCTTGTCCACCACCCAAAAGTTGTTGGAGTATTCGCCCCACTTCACGTAGCGCACGCTGCCGTCCACGAACAGGTAGTGCGCGCCACCGTCAAACGCGCCGGGGTTCAGCACGTCGAGCAGGTTCGTGATCGGCTGAAAGATGGGGCTAATACAGAAAGGTTTTGCCCCACTTTTCTTCTGCGCCAACAGCACCACGTCCACCTGAGTTTGCAGGCGGTTCAGCGGCACGCTGGCCAGGGGGCGGTTATCCGCCGCCAAGTCGTCGAAACCGTTGTAGATGTAGCCGGTGTTGTTCACCGAGTTGGAGAGGATGTCCACGTTGGGCAGGCGCTTGGCCGCGTCGTTCTTGGGGTCCACAAACACCGCCGGGTTGCTCGGACTGAGGTACGCGCCGAACAGCGTGGGCCACTGGTCGGGCACGTCCGTGCCCAGCGGATCGGTCAAGGGCTGGCCGGGGAGTTGCTGGTTATGATCGTTCGCATACAGGCGCGCTGCGACCCCGATTTGCCGCAGATTGGAAATCGACTTCGTGCGGGCCGAGTAGCCGCTGATCTTGGAGGTCGCGGGGACGGCGATGGCCAGCATCACCGCCACCACCGCGCAACCCACCATGACTTCCAGCAGAGTGTAACCAGCTTTCACGCAGGATTGGGAACATCCCGAATTTAACCGTTCGACCGCGAAAAACAAGCTTTCGATTGTCGCCCGGCGGATCAGTTGGGCCGCGAGGCTGTGAATCGAGCAGGCCGCGTACCCAGCGAAGTCTCCGGTCGCAAATCGTGCCGAAGGGCGTAGCTTGTCTGAACGAATGGTTACGTGGCCGTCGATCCGTCGATTTTTGGTGCGCTCGCCTTGGCGTGCCCTGTTGGCAACGTTGCCGGTGCTGGTCATCACCGGCTACCTCTTCCACGAGAGCCTCAACTCCGAGCGTTTGTTGCTGGAGGCGGAGACGGCGCGTCAGGCAGACAATGCGTTTCTTCAGTTCCAAGGCTTTGTCACCGCCCGCACGGAAACGCTCAAAAACGTCGGCGATTTCGCGCTGACCGCCCCGGCGGACGCGGCGGACCGCCGTTTTGCGCCGTTTGCCAGACGCCTGTTCGCGGAAAACCCCGATTTCCATTCACTCGTCTGGAAAGGGCCGGACGGAGGCGTGCGTCAGTTCGTCGGCACGCCGGAACAGGGCAATCGATTCCACGCCACCGATCTTTCTGCGGCGGAGGAAAAGGCGGCCGCCACTTTCCAGCCCACCTCGACCGGCAGTTTCTCGCTGGATGCCGGGGAGGAGGCCGTCACGCTGGTCATTCCGCTGATCCGTGAATCCCAGTCCGACGGCTGGCTGGAGGGCACCGTGCTGATTTCGCGGGGGCTGGAGCACCTGTTTGGCCGTGACGTGCTCGACTTTTGGAACATCGAGGTCTACGACCGGGCCGGGTGCAACGTGTTCGATGCCTCGGCGGACGGACCCGACGAGGCCGCGCGGCGCGATCTGCTCGTCGAGCGCCGGGTCGCCGTGGCGGATCAGGCGTGGGAAATCCGCCAGTGGCCGACGCCGTTGCTCGTAAACTCCCTGCACAGCGGCGCGCCCGCGCGCATCGTGTGGATCGGGTTTGTGGCCACGCTGCTGCTGGCGTTCGCCAATTTTTTGCTCACCCAACACCAGGCCCGGCTGGCGGCCTCCCTGCGTGAGACGACACGCTTGGCCACCGACGTGGAATCCACCCGGCGGCACTTGAGCGACCTCGTCAACGGCATCGATGCCGCGATCTGGGAAAGCGACGCCGGGATGAGCCGTTTTACGTTCGTCAACGACTACGCCCGCCAACTCTTGCGCTCGGACGACGCACGCTGGGTCTCAGAGCCGGCCTTTTGGTACGAGCACGTCCACCCCGACGACCGCGAGCGGGCGTTGGCCAACGCGGCGGCGGCGCAGGTGCCGGGCGAAACTTATCCCGTGGAATATCGTCTGATCGACGCGGAGGGGGCGACTCTCTGGGTGCAGGAAATCATCACCGTGACGGGATCGGCAGGACACGTCACGGGCAAGCGCGGCGTGGTGGTGGACATCACCGCGCGCGTCCAGGCCGAGGAGGCGTTGCGCCAGAGCCAGAAGCTCGAAAGCCTCGGCGTGCTTGCGGGTGGCATCGCGCATGACTTTAATAATTTGCTCACCACAATTCTCGGCAACGCCGAACTCCTCAAGCCGCTCGTCGGCGAGACCCCCTCGCCCGGCCAATCCAGCCTGGACAAGATCGAGCGCACGACCCGGCGTTTGGCCGAATTGACCCGCCAGATGCTCGCTTATTCCGGGCGGGGGCAATTCAGCTTGGCGCGCGTCGATCTCAACGCCGTGATCCGCGAGATGACCGAGCTGCTCACGGTGTCGATCCCGAAAAACGTGAAGGTGTCCTACCAGCTCGACCCGGGTCTGCCAAACCTCGACGGCGATGCCTCCCAGATTCGCCAAGTGGTGCTCAACCTACTGACCAACGCTGCCGAGGCCATCGGCGGCACGCTGGATGGCAGCGTGATCCTGCAAACCGGCACGGTCCGGCTCGACGCGGACGAAATCGCCGGCTCGTACCCGGAACAGGAATTGGTACCCGGAAATTACGCGCGGTTGCAGGTCAGCGACAACGGCAGTGGCATGACGGAGGAAACGCTGGCACGGATTTTTGATCCGTTCTTCACCACCAAATTTACCGGGCGCGGGCTGGGCTTGGCGGCGTTGCGCGGGATCGTGCGCGGGCATCGCGGCGGCATCCGCATCTTTAGCCGCCCCGGGGAGGGCACGGTGTTCACCATCGTCTTTCCGGCGTTAGAAACGACTGCTCCCGCGCACGTCGAGTCGGGCAGCCACGTCGGGCAATTCACCACGATTGATCACGCTCGCGTTCTGGTCGTCGACGACGAGGAGGGCCTACGCACGCTGATGGTTTGCGCACTGGAAGAAGCGGGGTGCACGGTGTTCGAGGCGGCTGATGGCATCGAGGGCATCAAGCAGTTTCAGGAACACCGTGACGAGATCGACGTGGTCGTGTTGGACCTGACCATGCCCCGGTTGGGTGGCGACGAGGTGTTCCGGCGCATTCACCAGAGCCGACCCGACGCCAAGGTGATCTTGTGCAGCGGTTACACGGAAGAGGACACCGTCCGGCGCTTCGACGGCAACGGCCTGGCCGGGTTCATCGAAAAGCCTTTCAAACCTTCGGAACTCATCCACAAAATCGGCGCAGTCCTGGCAACTCCAATCAAGGATCACGCCGATGGGACGCACAAGAACGGTAGAAAAACCGTCGCCAATGGGTCATAGTTCCTGCCACCCGCTCCCCGACCTCCCATGAGCTTGCGCCAATTTTTTCAACGGGTCTTGTTGCCTCAAAAGCCCGAACGTCCGCTGCACGCCATCGACCGCCGGATGGCGAAGGAATGGGTCAAGAAACGGTTGGCTGCCCTGTATCCAGAGTTGCGCGGCGACCCGCAGGCGCTCGAAATCGCCTATCGAGAACTCGGATTGGAAGCCACGGGCACCGTGCGGCGGCCAGATGGCGAAGTACCAAGTTTTGAAATGAACCTGCCTTCATCGTTGGATGGTCGGTTCGACCAGCAATAACGAAAAAGGAGGAACCGAAGCTCCTCCTTAAAATTCGTCCGCCGGAACCCCACTCAGAACGGGATGTCGTCGTCTTCCTCCTGCACGGAGGCCGGCGCGGGCTTCGGCTTGGGCCGCTGCTGGTTGCCGCCACCGCCACCGCCACTCCCACCGCCGTAGTTACCACCGCCGCCCCCAGAAGACTGCGGCCGGGATGGGCGCTGGTCGTAATCGTCGTAAGATGAAGAACCACCACCCCCACCACCGCCCCCGCCGCCGTCACCACGGCTGCCGAGCAGTTGCAAGGCTTCGCCCGTAACCTTGAGCTTGGAGCGCTTCTGACCGCTCTGTTTGTCGTCCCACGTATCCAACGTAAGACGGCCCTCGATGTAGACCGGCTTGCCTTTAGAAAGGTATTCCTTGGCGATTTCCGCTTGGCGGCCCCACAAGGTCACGTCCACAAAAGTGGTCTCTTCCTTCAGCTCACCGGTTTGCGGGTTCTTGGACTTCCGGTTGATCGCTAGCCCCACCTCCGCGACCGCGAGGCCGCCCGGGGTGAATTTCATTTCGATGTCCCGGGTCAAGTTCCCGATCAGCATGACTTTATTCAAATTCGCCATGCCCGGAAGATAGCAGAATCAACCCTGCTTGGCGACCTTTTTAGGACGCAATTTTTGATAATGTTGACGGTAAACTTCCGGGTCCAGCTTGAGCTTGGCGCGCAGCTTGTCCACCACGGTCGGCTCGGCCTGGAACACGAAGTTTACGAAATAGCCGGAGGTCAGGTGCCCGGCGGCGTAACTGAACTCGCGCTTGTCGAGTTTCTGCACCTGTTCGACCGCCGCGCCTTCCTTCTCGAAGTCTTTTTCCAGGCGTTCGAGCACGTCCTTGACGGTATCTTCCTTGCCCTGGGTATCCAGGACCAACAAACCTTCGTATCGATTTTTCATGCTGTTTTCTGTTTCTAAGGGTGAAATGTGGGTTACTGCGCGGGCTGGCGGGCCGGACACGCTTCCGCCGACCGGTTGAAAACATTCATCGCGGCTTCAACGCCATGCAAACGGGCGTGCTGGACAGCGTCGGCAGCTCGCTCCAGCGCCACGTCAAGTTCCTGACGTTCGGACGACGTGAACGCGCCGAGGACGTGGTCCACCATGCTGCGATGACCGGTCGCCGCGCCGATGCCGACCCGCAAGCGCGGCACGGCGCTGGTGCCGAGGTGGTCGATCACCGATTCCATGCCGTTCTGGCCGCCGCTGCTGCCATCCTTGCGCAGACGCAGTTGACCGAGCGGCAGGGCGAGGTCGTCATAAATGATCAGTGTTTCGGCGGCGGCAATCTTGTAAAACCGGGCGCACGCGCTGACCGCGCGCCCGCTCAGGTTCATGAACGTCTGCGGCTTGAGAAACGCACAACCGTCCGCCGTGCGTCCCCAGAGCGCCTGCCACTGGCCCGAAAAACCCAGCGTCAGACCCAGCCGGGTTGCCAGCCGATCCACGACGAGGAAACCGGCGTTGTGCCGGGTATTCTCGTATTCGCGCCCGGGGTTGCCCAGTCCAGCCACGAGGCGGATGGGAGCGGGAGCGGCAGGCATAGACAGGTAAAGTTTTCCCATGCCGCCGACAAGTCCGGCGGCCAAGCGAGCGACGGCGAATTAAGAAGCCTCGCCGCCAATGGTGCCCGCGACGGGCGATGCTTCTTCGGTCGCCTGCGGCTGGGTGCCTTCGGGCAAGTCAGACGGGCTAGTTTCCTCGACCACCGTCGGCGCGGCGACGGAAATCACGGTCAGGTCGGCATCGTTCACCACCTTGACGCCACGGGGCAAAGCCAAGTCCTTGACGTGGATGGAATCGCCGATGTTCAAGGCGCTCACATCCACGCTGATCGCCGAGGGCAGGTCGGCGGGCAGACACTCGATTTCGAGCGTGCGCAGGATGACTTCGAGCACGCCGCCACCGGTCTTGACGCCCTCGGCTTCGCCGGTGGTTTCGACGGAAACTTCCGCCGTGAGGAGTTCGTCCATGGCCACGGCGTGCAGGTCCAGGTGGAGTACCTTGCCGGTAACCGGGTGATGCTGGACCTCCTGGATGAGCGCCGTCTTGGTGGTGGCGCTGCCGCCCTCCTGGATGCTCACTTCGACGAGCACGCTCTCGCTGGTGGCGTGATCGAGCAGGCGGGACAACTCGCGTTCGACGATCTGGATGTTGCGGGCGGGATCTTTCGCGCCGTAGATGACCCCGGGGACGAAACCGGCCTGCTTGATCTTCTTGACCGCGTTGCGACCGGCCTCGGTGCGCAGCTGGGCGTTGATCTTGAGTTGATTAGCCATAAGGAAAAAAGGAAGGGACGGAAGATGGCAGACTATTTCGGGAAAGCAACAGGGAATCGGAGCCGGAACGCAAAGTCGAAAGTGGGAACGCGGAAGCTAGAGCCACCGGTGGAGGCCACGCTGTGCGTTCGAGCGGACCAGCCCTCGCGCCACGTTGGGGATACTCAAGCGTTCTTATCGACGGCGAACAGGCCGCTGACGGACTCGTCGCCGTGGATGCGTTTGATGCCCTCCCCCAACAGCGCGGCGATGTCGAGAACCGTCATCCGGCAGTCCGACAACTGAGCTTTGCTGGTCGGGATGCTGTTCGTGGTGATTAACTCTTCGATTTCAGAGCTTTGCAGACGCTGAACGGCCATATCCGTTAAAACGGCGTGCGTCACGGCGGCAAAAACTGACTTGGCACCGTTCTCCTTGCACAGCTTTGCCGCACTGGTGATGGTTCCGGCGGTGGTCGTGAGGTCATCGACCAGCAACACGTTGCGCCCCCGGACCTCGCCAATGAGGTAAGCCGACTCGACCTCGGTATCGTTTTTGCGGTTCTTGGCCACCGTCGCCAGATCGACCCGAAGTGCCTTGGCGTAAGCGTCGGCCACCTTGATGCCGCCCACGTCGGGCGACACCACCGCCAGCGGGGACAGGTCGCGTCCACGGAAGTGCTTCAGGAAGACCGGCAGCGCGTAAAGGTGGTCCACCGGGATGTCGAAGAAGCCCTGGATTTGCTGCGCATGCAAATCGACGGTCAACACGCGGTTGACTCCGGCGGCGGCGAGGAGGTTGGCCACGAGTTTGGCCGTGATCGGCACCCGGGGCCGGTCCTTGCGGTCTTGCCGCGCGTAACCGAAAAACGGAATGACGGCGGTGATGCGCGCGGCGCTGGCGCGGCGGGCGGCGTCCACCATGACCAGCAATTCCATGAGGTTGTGGTTCACAGGCGGGCAGGTCGGCTGCACGATGAACACGTCCCGGCCCCGGATGTTTTCGAGGATGCGCACGCTCGTCTCGCCGTCGGGAAACGCGCGCACCTCGGCTTGGCCGAGAGGGGTGCCGACGAAATCGGCGATGCGCCGGGCGAGTTCCGGGTGGGCGGTGCCGGTGAAGATTTTTAGCTCCGAAGTGTGAGGCATACCGGCGAAAAAAAGTTGGGGGGCGAGGTGACAACGGCTTCCCCGGCGGGGCCGGGCCAGCAGCGTAGGTCTGCCCGCGGCGGTTGCCAAGGGACGATTTCCGCGATGGGACGACAACGCACTACTGCCGGAGGAAAATTCGTGCTATGGAGGGCGCACGATGCACGCCGACGACGCCACAGAATTCCCGTTTCGACTGGTGATGACGGATCTGGACGGCACGCTGCTCGGCCCGCGCAAGGAGATCGGCGCGGAGAACGTGGCCGCCGTGCGCGAGTTGCAGCGGCGCGGGGCGCGGGTGACGCTGGCATCCGGGCGGCGGCACCAGAACAGCGTACGTTTTTACCGGGAGTTGGGGTTGGACGGGCTGCTGGTGTCGTGCGCCGGGGCGCTGGTGCAGGACCCGGACAGCGACGAGGTGGTCCGCGAATGTCTGCTGGGTAAAGAAGATGCGGCGAACCTCGTGACGGAGGGGCTTTCCCGGGGATGCACAATCATTTACTACCACCGTGAGCACCTCTACGTTTCCGAGCGGAACCATTGGACCGTGCTCTACGAATCGCGCGTCAACGAGCGCACGGAGCTTTATCCCGGCGACCTCGCAGACCTGGGCGGCGAGGGTGCGCTGAAGATCGTGTGGTACGGCGAGCCCGCCGAATTGCGGACGTTGCGTCCCGAGATCGAGGAGCGTTACCGCGCCACGGTCGGCGTGGTCGCCACCGACCCGGAAAACCTGGAATTTCTCGACCTGTCCGCCAACAAGGCTGACGCGCTGACGGCGGTCGCCAAATACTATGGGATTGAACAATCCGAGACGGTGGCCATCGGCGACGGTGAGAACGATGCGCCGATGTTGCGCCAGGCGGGGCTGGGCATCGCCGTGGACGGCGCGAACGCCGCCGCCAAGGCCGCTGCCGACCAAGTCGGCGCGGACGGGCCGCCGGAAACCCGGTTCGCGCGGGCGTTTCAGAGCGTTTTCGACCGTTTTCCCGCCGCCCGCTGAGCCATGCCCGACGCCGCCCAAAAGACCGGAAACACCCTGCTCGGCCAAGTGCTCGACCTTGGCCGCCAGGCGCAGGCTGCCGCCGTGGCGTTTGCACTGCATGACTACGCCTCGGACCTGACTTTTTGTTACCAAGCGTCGCGGACGTTCCACGCGGCAAGCACGATCAAATTGGCGATTTTGCTGGCGCTGTTCCGCGCGCAGGAGACGGGGCGGCTGAAGCTGACCGACCGGCTGCACGTCCGCAACCGGTTCAAGAGTCAGGCCGATGGCTCGCCGTTTTTCCTGCAACCGGACCGCGACGGCGACCCGGAGCTTTACCGTTCGGTCGGGCGCACGGCCAGTCTGCAAAGCCTCGCGGAAACCATGATCGTCCGCAGCAGCAACCTGGCGACGAACCTCCTCACCGAATACCTCGGCGTGGACCAAATCACTTCCTGCCTGGAGGCGGCCAACCTCGGAGCATTGCGTTGCGTGCGCGGCGTGGAGGATGAGGCGGCGTTCGCCAAGGGGCTCAACAACCTCGTCACCGCGGAGGGGCTGCTGGCGTTTTTGCGCCGGGTCCACGAGACAAGCGTAGTCGCGCCGGAGAGCCGCGACCGGATGTTCGACATCCTTTTCCAGCAACGCTTCAACGGGATGATCCCCGCCGGATTGCCGGACGCGGCGAAAGCGCGGGTGGCACATAAGACCGGTGAAATCTCCACGGT
>CAXTBX010000100.1:0-17472 GCA_964242205.1 uncultured Chthoniobacterales bacterium | reverse complement strand
GGTGCCCGGCGCGCGCATCGGCGAATCGTGGGAGATCGTGGACCGCGAGGAGGCCCAGAGCGTCGTCCACGACGGCCCGTTGCGCGGCCTGACGCTCCACGAACTCTGGACGACCCGCCGGGACGAGATTTTCGGCCCCGGCGTCGGCGATAGCCCGCGTTTCCCGCTTTTGGTCAAGATGCTCGACGCGCAGGAGCGGCTTTCCTTGCAGGTGCACCCGCCCGCCGAACTCGCGGCGGGTCTGGACGGCGAGCCGAAGACGGAGATGTGGTATCTCGCGCACACCGAGGCCGGGGCGGACGTGTTCGCTGGCCTGGCCGGGCCGACGAACCGCGAGCGGTTCGAGGAAGCGCTCAAGGATGGCCGTGCGGCGGAACTGGTCCAGCGCCTGCCGGTCGAGCAGGGCGACGCCATCTTCATCCCGAGCGGGCGCATCCACGCCATCGGCGCGGGTTGCCTGATCGTGGAGATCCAGCAGAACAGCGACACGACCTACCGCGTCTTCGACTGGAACCGCGTCGGCCTCGACGGACGCCCGCGCACGCTGCACGTCGAGCAATCGCTGCAATCGACGGACTTCGGCGACGTGCAGCCCCAGCTTCAGCCGAAGCTCGACGGCCCGGTGGCGACCGTGGTGGCGTGCTCGTTCTTCCGGGTGGAGAAGTGGACGCTCGACACGCCCCGGCCCGCGCTGGAGAACAGCGGCGGACGGTTCGCTATCTTCACGGTTCTGGAAGGCGGCGCGGAGTGCGCGGGCAAGAGTTTTCTGCCGGGCGATTTCTTCCTGGTGCCCGCCGGTCTGGCGCAGGCAGAAGTGCGCCCCACGGCGGAGGGCACGAAGTTACTGCGGACGACGGTCCCTTGAAAGGCGGAACTCGGAAGTGGGAATGCGGAAGTAGGACAATACATCCGTTTGCCTTCTGCCCATGCCCGAAGACTTCCAAACGCGCCTGAGCCGCCTGGGTCTAGATGCCGCCGATTTCTCGGAGTCGTTCGCGCGTTCTAGTGGCCCAGGTGGGCAGCACGTCAACAAGGTATCGACCTCGGTGACCCTGCGGCACGGCCCGACCGGGCTGAGCGTAACCGTGCAGGATTCGCGTTCGCAGGCCGCCAACCGGCAATTGGCGCGCGAGCGTCTGCTGGACGCCATCGAAGGCGCGCGCCGGGCGGAACGGCAAGCACGAGTGGATGAGCGCGAGAAGACACGGCGTCAAAACCGGCCCCGTCCCCGTGGTTTGAAGCGGCGGCTGGTGGAAGGCAAACGCCACCGCGCCGGGATCAAACAGGGACGCAAACAACGGGACGACGGCTGAGTGTCAATCAGGTCAACCCCGTTGCCAGCCCCGGCAGGAGCGTAAAAACTTAGCCCGGGGCGCAAGCCCCGAGGGAAATGCCCCCTGATCAGAGCCCCGGCAGGGGCGCAAGAAAGTCAGTGTAGATTATTTGGGTTAGGTATCAAGGCGGGCTCTGTCTGGTCGGCGTCGTCGTTAACCAAGCTTGTAGATATATTCTTGCACTTCCGTCTGTCTGGCGTTGGCGAAGCCTTGGTCTTCTCCAATTTTTATGAAACCGCATTTCTCCAAAACCCTTTGTGAGCCGAAATTATCGAATGCTGCTCGCGCGAAAATAGGTCTGGCGGTTTCGAGGGTCAGAAAGTTTTCGAGCGCCCCGGTCGCAACGCCTCTGCCCCAAAATTTCTTGTCGATCCAGTAGGTAAGTTCTGCTTCACCTTCTATCTCAAACTTGGCGATGCTTCCCGCGACGATTTCTTCTACGATGATGGTTTTCATGTTGATCGTCGGGTCGCCCAGAAACTTTGTGTACTTCTGGAGATACGCTGCCTTGTCCGTCGGATCTTTGGCGGTGAAGGCGGCCAAGTAATTCGCGTCCTCATCGAGCTGAAACGCAAAGAAAGTTTCCAAATCGTCGGCCACCGTCTTGCGCAAACTCATTTTGTCGTTGGTTGTCATTTAAGAGAGGCTTGAAGCCCTTGCTCACGCATAACTGTCCACCAGCGACATCGTTGTGATTCGCAAATCCGACGCCGAAACCGGCTCTTTCCCCAACAGCCGCACGCGCACCCGGCGCGGCGTGTCGGGATACAGGTCGAAATAATTATCGTCCGCCCGGTACGCCAGACCGTCCACCTCGAACTTCACCCGATGCTGGAACACCGGCGAGCGAAACTCCACGTCGAACTCATGCGCCCCGCCGGCTATGTCCTGCACCGCCGCCTCCACCTTGGCGCGCGGCAAGTTCATCCGGCGCGGTGCGGTCAGGAACACCGTGTCCTCCGAGACCGTCTCGCCGTCGATGGTCATGAACGTGCGTACGTAGATGTTCCGCGCGCCGAATTCGGCCATCGGCTTGGCAAAATCCAGCTTCTCCTGGAGGTGTTTTTCGTCCCGGCGCAGCGTCACGTCCTTCCCGCCGCCGTCCAGCTTGCGGCCATCCAGATGCCATAACTCCCAGCCGATGGTCGCGGCGCGCTCAAGTTCCAGGCCGTCGTAAACCGTGTACAGATCGACCGCGTGGATCGTGCTGGTGATCCAGTTGCTCCGCCCGTTGGTTTCCTCGCCGGAAACCCAGGCGCTCAGCAGCGCGGGCGCGAAGAACAGTTTCGCGCCATAGTGCAGTGCCTTCCACCGGCCGCCGAACTCAATCGAACTCCAACTCGCCACTGGCCAGCAATCGTTGAGTTGCCAGTACAGCGCGCCCATCGTGTGCGGCATCCCGCGTCGGAAGTGCTCCACGCCGACCTTCATGCAGTGGAGTTGGTTGATCTGTGAAAGGTACGCCAGCGCCGCGTAGTCCTTCGGAAACCGGTACAAGCGCGCGATGTAATCGAAGATGATCTGGTTGCCTGCGGCGTTCTTCTGGTGGTTCTCTATCGCGGGCGCGAAGACGTTCAACTCCTCGGGCGGGCAGAACGTCGCGGCCACCTCCGGCGACGGGTAGCTCTGCATCCCGAACTCGGAGTAAAACCGGCTTTGCTTCTCCTCGTAGGCCCGGGCGGGTTTGCGCTGGTGCCAGACCTCCCAATTGTGCACGTCGCCGCCCCGGTCGCCCGCCGGGACCCGCCACCCGGCGGGATTGTGCGGCGACGCAGGCCAGTAGGCGGTCGTGCCGTCGTGGGCGGCCACGGCGGCGGGCAGCAGGTCGTGAAAGAGCCCCTCGTAGGCGGCGGTGCGCTCCGGGGTGCGGGCGATTTCCGCCGCCATGTTCTCGACCTCGTTGTTGCCGCACCATAGCGCCAGGCAGGCATGGTGGTGCAGGCGGCTGATCTGGTAGGCCGCCTCGGCCTCGACCGAGCGCAGGAAACCCTCGCCGCCGGGGTACTGCGCGCAGGCGAACATGAAATCGTGCCAGAGCAGCAGCCCCTTCTCGTCGCACAGGTCGTAGAAATCGTCGCTCTCGTAGACCCCGCCGCCCCAGAGGCGGATGGTGTTCATGTGGGCGTCCGCCGCCGAGCCCAGCAGGTCGTCGTACGTCGCCCGGTCGCATTCCGTGACGAAGCTGTGCGCGGGAATCCAATTCGCGCCCTTGGCGAAGATCGCGCGCCCGTTGACGACGAACTGAAAACTCTCGCCCCACTCGTCCTGATGCCGGTCGAGCACGATTGTCCGTAGGCCGACGCGCCGCTTCCAGATGTCGAGCACGACGTTGGTCTTCGTATCGACGAGGTCGATTTCCAACGTGTAGAGTGGCTGCGCCCCGGCCCCGTTGGGCCACCAGAGTTGGGGGTTTGGCACGTAGAGCGAATTGACGCCCTCACCGCTGGCAATCTCTTGGCCGTCGAGGCTCAGGCGGCTGCGGAAGGTCCAGCCGTCGAAGTCCCCGCCCGCCGCGCCGGAACCGACGAGTGCCGCCGTCCAGTGCAGGCCGACCTGCCCGTCGTCGCCGTGCGTCTGGGTGAGCCGGACGTGGTCCAGGCGGGTGCCGTGCCACGCTTCGAGCCGGATGTCGCGCCAGACGCCGCTCGTCGGGAAACGCGGACCCCAGTCCCAACCAAACGAGCACTGTTCCTTGCGCATGAGCGACGCGCCGCCGACGGGGTCGTTCCACTCGTGGAACCGGTCGGGCGAGTGGTGCGCGTCGATGTACGTGCGCGGACTGGTGAAGACGATGGACAACTCGTTGCGCCCCGGGCGCAGGACGTCCTTCACGGCGAACCGGTGGCCGATGAACATGTTTTCCGTCTTGCCGATCACTTTGCCGTTGAGCGTGAGGGTGGCGATGGTGTCGAGGCCGTCGGCGACGAGTTCGATGGCTTCGTGGGCGAGCAGGGCGGGGTCCACGTCGAAGGCGACGCGGTAGCTCCAGTCCTGGAGTTCGATCCACTCCAGGTCACGTTCGTTGGAGCCGTAGAAGGGGTCGGGGATGAGTCCGTGGCGGCGGAGATCGAGGTGGACGCAGCCGGGCACGCGTGCGGGCAGCCAGCGCTGGCTCTTGGCGTCCAGAAATTCCCAGGACTGAGAGGCGAGGGGGAGGGCAGTCACGGACATGGGAAAGGGGGGTATCGCTGCGCGACGCTGCGGGATGTGACACGGCTGCGCCCCGTTACGAATCAGGAGGTGGCTAAGTTTACTGATTCATTGCACGGGTTTTTCGGGAGCGCACCTGCGTCCGCGTTATCTGCGTTATCTGCGTTATCTTTTTTTCGCGCTATTTTCCGACGCGCGTGCGGCACTCTGGCAGCGCGCCCCAGGCGCTCTGCAACGGCGGATGCGCCGCCTTTGATTCCCCCTTGTCAAAATTGGCGGACCCGCTAAGGTCGCCAAACCGCCTGAACGCGGACTGCGGTTCCCGCCGCCTTCTATGGACCTGTCGAGCCTCCTGACCGTCGAGCAAATTATCCCGCAGATGCAAGCCACCGAACGCTGGGGGGCCATCGCTGAATTGGTGGACCTGCTCACGAAGGTCGGCAAGGTCAAGCCGGAGGACCACGAGACTGTGCTCGGCGCGCTCAAGCAGCGCGAGGACACGATGAGCACGGGCATCGGTTTCGGCATCGCCATCCCGCACGCCTCCAGCGACCGGGTGACGGAGGTCGTGGCGGCGTTCGGGCGTTCGAGCGGCGGGATCGAGTTCGAATCGCTAGACAATGCGCCGGTCAAATTCGTGGTGCTCTTCGTGGTGCCGCGCGACCAGTTTCAGATGCACCTGCGCACACTGGCGGCGATTGCCAAGCTCCTCAACGACCGCACGGTGCGCGAGGCGCTCGGCACGGCCAAAGACGCGGCGGAAATCTTGGCGATCTTCAAAAGCCGCGGGGCGGGGAAGTAGAGGGGCGGCGAAGCCGCGATGCGATGCAAGGTGGATGGTGACCTCCAGGTGCCGTGGCAAACACTGTCGCGCAGCGGCCTGACCGTCTGATAAACGCGCCGGTTGAGCAAGACGGCTGCGCCGCAGAGTGAACCCATGGCGCCCGGAGGTCACCATCCACCTTGAGCCTGTCCTGAGACCGCGTCTACCGTTTTAAAAAGGTGTGGATTTCCCCCATGCGGCGCAGCCGCCTCGCAACGCGCTGTAGGCGCATCTTTCCTTTGCGTCTTGGCGGCTTTGCGTGAGATTTCTCACCCGCCGCTGCCATGCAAACCATCGCTGTCCAGTTACAAATCATCCTCCACCGGGCACTTCTCACTCTGCCCGAGCCTTTGCCGGAAGGTTTCGAGGCCGCCGTCACCCCGGCGGCGGACACTCGATTCGGCGACTACCAAGCCAACGCCGCCATGACCCTGGCCAAGGTCCGCCGGACCAACCCCCGCGCCTTGGCCACCCAGATCGTCGAGGCTTTGAAAGCTGATCCCGCCCTACACGCCGTCAGCCAGCCGCCCGAGGTCGCAGGCGCGGGGTTCATTAACTTCCGCCTCAAGCCAGAGTTCCTCGCGGGTACGCTTGCCGTGCTGGACGCCGACCCCGCGCGCCTCGGCCTCGCCCCGTCCGAGCACCCGCACAAGGTCGTCGTCGACCTCAGCGGCCCGAACATCGCCAAGCCGATGCACGTCGGCCACCTACGCTCGACCATCATCGGCGACTGCCTCGCCCGCGTGGCGCGTTTCGTCGGCTACGAGGTCGTCACCGACAACCACCTCGGCGACTGGGGCACGCAGTTCGGCAAGGTCATCTACGGCTGGAAGAACTTCCTCGACCGCGCCGCGCTCGACGCCGACCCGCTGGCCGAACTGGTGCGCGTGTACCAGCTCGCCAGTTCGCTCGCCGACACGAACCCGAGCCTCGAAACCTCGCGTCAGCTCGCCGCCATGCGTGCCGAGGCCGTGGAAGAGATGCTCAAGAGCTTCCAGGGCCAGCCCGGTGTCGACGACGCCGCGCTCGCCAAGATGCGCCAGGAGGCCACCGCCGTCATCACCGAAGCCGACCGCAAGCAGACGCTCGAAATCGCCGACGCCTGCCGCGCCGAACTGGCCCGCCTCCAGGCCGGCGACCCGGAAAACGTCGCCGTCTGGCAGCAGTGCGTCGATCTCTCCCGCGCCGAACTCGACCGGATCTACGACCGGCTGGACATCCGGTTCGACTACCAGTACGGCGAGAGTTTTTTCAACAGCAAGCTCGGGCCGCTGGTCGCGCGTTTGGAGAAAACGGGCGTCGCGCAGCCCGGCGAGGAGCGCGGCGGCAAGCGCCCGCTCGTGGTGGAGTTTCCCGACGATCCCAAGCTCGCCGACAAGCCCGCCATGATCCGCAAGGGCGACGGCGCGTTCAACTACACCACGACCGATGTAGCCACGTACGAGCAGCGCGTCAACGAGATCGGCGCGGACACGCTCTGGTATGTCGTGGGCGCGCCGCAGTCGCTGCATTTCGAGCAGCTCAACGCTGTCGTCCGGCGCATGGGCTACCCGGTGCCGCTGACGCACATCCCGTTCGGCTCCATTCTGGGCGAGGACCGCAAGATCATGCGCACGCGCTCGGGCGAGAACGTGGCCCTGCGTGATTTGTTGGAGGAAGCCGTCGAGCGCGCCCGGTGGGTCGTGGATGAGAAGAGCGCCACCCGCGAGGACGCGCCGTCGGAAACCGAACGGGCGGAGATTGCGCGGGTAGTCGGCCTGGGCGCGGTGAAGTACGCCGAACTCTCGCAGCACCGGCTGACGGACTACATTTTCAGTTGGGACAGGATGCTTTCGTTCCAAGGCAACACCGCGCCGTACCTGCAAAACGCCTACGTGCGAATTCGCAGCATCTTCCGACGCGGTGGGCTCGATCCCGAGGCGCGGGTGGCCGCCGGGTCGGCACTGGCGTTGACCGAATCCGCCGAGCGCGATTTGGCGCGGAAGCTGGCGCAGTTCGCGGAGGTCGTGCCGACGGTGCTGGACGATTTCCGACCCAATCTGTTGGCGAACTATCTGTATGAGTTAGCGGGGACGTTCCACGCCTTTTTCGAGGCGTGCCCGGTGCTCAAGGCGGAGGAGGGAAGCCAGCGCGAGACGCGGCTGGCGCTGTGCCGGGTGACGATGCGCGCGCTACGCTTGGGGTTGGGGTTGCTGGGCATCGAGGTGCCAGAGCGGATGTGAGTCTGTGGGTGGGGAATGATACTTCCCCCAAAGCTCTGTCATCCTGAGCGAGTGTAACGAGCCGAAGGACCTTCCAACGTGCAGTTCGGTGCAAGCGCATCTGTAGAGAGCGGCCTTGGCAGGTCAGCCTCTTCGTGAACTCCTTGTTGGAAGGTCCTTTGGCTCGCAAGACTCGCTCAGGATGACAGAGCTTTGGGGGGTATGCCTACCTGCAAGATCGCATCCTGTCTGCTGCCTCCCACTACCTACAACTTACAACCCACATCTTCCCTACTTCCAACGATTACACTTGCCACGGTCCACGGATAATGTATTTTGAAACGCAAGAAGATCATGCGCCATTTGGCACAGGTTTGGGAAAGCGACCGGCAACCAGCCACCTTTCCGGTGAACAAACAGATTCCTGTTTTGTTCGCTCCTTCTTTTCCTTGATATGGATCTCTATCTGTTCACGGTTTGTCTGGGTTTCGGCGGGTTGGTTCTCATGGCGCTGATGGGTCTGGGCCACGGCGGCGGCCATCACGGCAATCACCACCACGGTCCCGCGTTACCCAAGTTCAAGGGAGGCCACGGTCTGCACCACCAACAGCACCAGTCGCACCACGGATCACACCAGGGCCGCCAAACTGCCCTGCTCGGTTTGCTCTCACCCCGTATGCTGTTCAGCTTGCTGTTCGGCTTCGGCGCGACCGGGATGCTGCTCGGGCCGCTGGTCCGGCTGCCGCTCGTCGTGCTCCTGATCTCGCTGGTGGCCGCCGCCGTTTTCGAGCGCGGCATCATCCAGCCGCTCTGGGGTTTTCTGCTCAACTTCGCGTCCAAACCGGCGCAGACCCTCGATACCCTTGTGCTCGAAGAAGGTCACGCCGCCACGGATTTCGACGGCACCGGCCACGGCCTCGTCGCGGTCAACCTCGACGGCCAGACCCGCCAGATCCTCGGCATGCTCTGCCGCGAGGAGCGCGCGGGCGGCACCCGCGTCCGCACGGGCGACCGGCTGTTCATCCGCGCCGTCGACGGCGTGCGCAACACCTGCACGGTGTCGCGGCTCTCCTGCTGATGCCTTTCCCTGGCGCGCCCTTGCCCTGCCCGGCCAGCGGCGCACGGGCGGCCCTGCCCACAAGCCAGCACCCCTCTCCCCAAACAAGTAGAAAACAAAACAAACCCAAAAGAAAGCGAGTCAAGAGAACCGTATGTTCACCGTACCAATCATCATCATCGCGGCGGTCCTGTTCGTGTTGCTGATCGTGGTGCCAGTCGTCGTCCAGATGTTCCTGCGCAACGTCGACGCGGGTACCATTCGCATCGTGACCCTGTGGGGAGGACGCACCCACATCTACCGGGGACCGGGCAAATCGTTCGAAGTGCCGCTCTTTACCAACGGCACCTCCCTGTCCAGCAAGGCGATCAACGTCGATCTGGACATCACCGACCAGACCGCCGACCTCGATAACAACGGCACGCCGCAGCCTATCAAGGTGCGCGTGCTGGCCAGCGCCATCGTCAGCGTGGGCGACACCGATGTGCTCACCCGTACTGCCGCCAACCGCTACTTCGCCAAGTCGGAGGATGAGCAGCTTTCCACGCTGACGGACCTGCTCTCCAGTTCGGGCCGCCGCGCCATCAACCTCTTGACGCACGACCAGCTATTCTCAGCCAAGAGCGCCCCGCGCCCGGCCATCGCGTCCACCGCTACTCTCGCCGCGCCGACGCCTCCCGCCGCGTTGCCTGAACGTGCCGAGGAACCCCTGCAAGTCCGTCCCGTGGGCAGCACGGCCGTCATTCCCATCGCCGAGGAAGAGGACGACGACCCCTTGGCCATCATCATCCGCAAGGCGTGTTCGCGCGAGTTGACCGACCTCGGGCTGATCTTCAATTCGCTCAACATCAAGGTGGTGCAATCGGAGGTAGCCGAGGCGCGCCGCCGCATGTCCGCCGCCGAGGCCACGGCCAACGCCGAGATCGTCGCCGCGCAGCAGGCTTACCGCGCCCAGCAGGCAAAAATTGCCGTGGAACGTTCGATTTCGGACAGCAACCGCGAACTCGAACAAACCCGCGCCTCCAACGCCGCGCTGGTGGCCGAGGCTGACATCAAAAAGCAACAAGCCCAGGAAATCGCCGAAACCAAGCGCCGCGAGGCCGTGGCCGAAGCTAAGGCGGGTGCCGACATCGTCACCACACAGCAGGCCCGCCGCGCCAAGGAAGCGCAGTTGGAGGCCGAACGCTCTATCTCCGACCGCCAGCGCGACCTGGAACAGACCATCCGCGTCAACGCGGCCATGATCGCCGAGGCCGAGGCCAAGAAACAAGACGCCTTGAGCATTCAACGCGAGTCCGAGCTGAAAGCCACGCAGACCGCCCAGGCCACCGCCGATGCTGAACGCACGCGCATCGAAGCGACCGCCAAGGCCCAGGCCGAGGCGATCCGCATCACCGCCGTCGCCGAGGCGACCGCCGAGGGCATCCGCAAGGTCAACGAAGCCATCGCGGCGGGCGGGGAGGGATATTTCCGCTACCGGCAGGTGGAGCTGTTGCCGCAGGTCGCTCCGGCGATTGCCGACGCGCTGGCGCAGGCCAAGATGGTCACGATCTGCACCGGCGAGGATGGCCAGGGCGCGGCGGGAGCCACGACCGAGAATATCACCGGGGTCATCCGCACCATGTTGGCCGCCCAGTTGGTCACCAAGACCGGGATGCTTGACGGAGCCACAGGTGGCGCGGCCCTGAACGGAAAATGAGCTAAAAACGATTTTTGCGGCGACGGGCGCGCGGATTGCTTGGAAATCGCGTATGTCGTTGTCGTTGCATGATCGTTTTGAAGACCTGCCGGTGTGGCAGGCGGCGGCGGACCTGTACGGGTTCGCCGAGGGATTGCTGGACCAGCCGGAACTCGGGGCGAGTCCCGGCTGGCGGGCGCAGTTCGACCGCGCCGCGCTGGCGGTGTCGAGCCACATCGCGCGCGGGTTCGAGCGGGACAGCGCCGCCGAACGGTACGCGGCGGCGGGCCAGGCGCGAGCGGCGGTGGCGGAGGTGCGCTCGATGCTGCGGGTTTTGGAGCGGCGCAAGGTGCCGCGCGAAGTGCAGGTGCCGGTGTCGCGCCTGAAGGCGTTGGCGGAATCGTGCGCGCGGCAATTGCGCGAGTGGGGCGAGACGTTCCAGGAGACGCCTGCGCCGGTCCCGGCGGCACGCCCACCGACGGAGGGCGTGCGCGTACTGAAAGACGCGGCGGACATGCGGCGGCGCACGGTAGAGGTAGCGCGGAAGATTCTGGGGATGATTCCGAATCATCAAGCGTAGGTGGATCGCGACCTCCGGGCGCGATGGCAAAATATCGCAGTAAAGCGGCCTGACTGTCGGAAAGACGCGTCAATGAGCCAGACGGCTGCGCCGCAGTGGTAACCCATGGCGCCCGGAGGTAGCCATCCACTTGCTCAACCCTTTTGCAAACGGCTGTAGCCAAAAGTCCTCGTGCCCAGGCCGGGCAATTAAGAGGTACATCAATGTAAAATATTGTAAGGAAAATTGACCGCTCGCTGACTGGCGATCAAGCTCGACGTGTCATTAATCTAACCGTCGTTCCCTATGAAAAAGAGCCTCTACACCAGTCTTTTGTTGGTCATGCTCGCCTTGTCAGCCCATGCTCAACGCTACGTTTGCAGTGTGTCAGGAACGGTCACCAGCCGTGCCGGTGGCGACTTCGGGCCGTTCGTCACCAACTTCCACAAGCGCGACTTGCTCACCACGGTGGCCAACACCGGGGGGCGGTCGCTCGACCCGCGGATTTTGCAGCTGGTCTACGACACGGCGGCCCAGCAGTTCCAGGTCGTGCAAAAAGCGGACGGGGCGCTGGTCAGCATCGTTTATTCCGTGGTGAACGTGAAGGAAATTGGGGTGGGGGCGGCGGGCATCGTGAACGTACGCCTCGACAACATCCGGCAGGCCGATTTGCTGGAACCCGGCAACACCGAGACCGTCGGCACCGTGGGCGGGAGGATCACCGTGGTGGATACCTTCCTGGACTTCGTCGGAAACCGACCTAAAACCGTTCTGCACTGGACGGCTAGGTTCTCGGTGCTCAGCCAGACAGGCGGCGTGTTCATGCAGCAGCAGCTTTCCGTCGTCGGATCACCGGCCCCGCAGTACGTCGCCGCCCCCAGTTTGATCCAGGGGCAATTCACCGTGCACGGGGCAGGCTTCGTGCCCGGCAGCGCCCAGGGGGAGTAGCCCCGGCGCATCGGCTCGCAGACGGCGGCGGGCAAAGCTCGAAGACGCCCGGGGGCCGCGATCCACCTTGCTTTCCGCCTCCCGCCCGGCCAAGTTGCCCGGATGATTCCCCTCCGCGTCGGCGTGGTCGGCACCGGCCACATCGGTAAATTCCACGCGCGCGTCTACTCCGAACTCGCCAGCGCCGGGGCGAACTTCGCCGCCGTGTATGACACGGACGCCGATGCCGCTTGTGCTGTGGCAGAGCAATACGGCGCACGGGCCACGGCTTCCTTGGAAGAGTTTGCCAGCCTTGTCGACGCCGCCACCATTGCCACGCCCACGCCCACGCACTTTCCGCTGGCCAAGGCGCTGCTCACACAGGGCAAGCACCTGCTCGTCGAAAAACCTATCACCGAAAACACCGCCGACGCCCGCGCGCTTTCCGAACTCGCCCAAGCCCACGGCTGCGTGTTGCAGGTTGGCCACATCGAACGGTTCAACCCGGCGTTCGGCGCGCTGGAAACCTTGCTCACGCGGCCCAAGTTCATCGAGGCGCACCGGCTGTCGCCGTATCCGCAACGCTCCACGGAAATCGGCGTCGTGCTCGACCTGATGATTCACGACCTGGAGATCATCCTGCACCTCGTCCGCTCGCCGCTGGCCAGCATCGACGCCGTCGGCGTGCCCGTCCTGAGCCGGGGCGAGGACATCGCCAACGCGCGCCTGCGCTTCGAGGACGGCTGCGTGGCCAACGTCACCGCCAGCCGGATCTCACCCGAAAAAATGCGCAAGATCCGCGTGTTCCAAGAGGACGGCTACCTCTCGCTCGACTACCAGAACCAGACCGGCGAAATCTACCGGCGTGGCCCCGGCGGCATCTCGCGCGAGAACGTGGAAATCGAAAAGGACGAGCCGCTCAAGCGCGAACTGCAATCCTTCGTCGAGTGCGCGCGCGCCGGGTCGCAGCCCAAGGTTGGCGGCGCGCAGGCGGCGGCGGCGCTGGAGGTAGCCATCGAAATCACGCGCCTGATCGCGCAGGGTTGAGCCATGTCGTTTCTAAACCGTCTCAAGGGGCAGGCCGTGTCGCTGGCGGCGCGGCAGTTCCTCAACAATTATCTGGAGAAATACGGCAGCATGTTAAACTTTTCCGTCCAACCCGAAACGAAGACGATCTACGCGGAAATCCTGCTCAAGGGCGAGGAGTCGCCCATCAAGCTGACGCTGAGTGGCTACGAGATCAGCGGCAGCGTCGATAAACCGGTGCTGCGCGTGGCCAAGACGGAGGCCTCGCGGGAATGGATGGCCGTGTTGCTGCGGGAGTTCTTCGAAGGCAAACCCATCGACCTACCGCCGAAGGCCGCGCCGTTGTTGAAATTGCTGCTCTGAGGTGTCCATATGGGCGCACAGGATTTTTTACCCGAGGATTGGGAGGAAGCACGCCGGTTGCTCTGCCAGCTCGGGAACGACATCCGCGAGGCCGTGTTCCGCGCGCAGCAGGAGTCCGCGGAAACGGCGGAGCTTGCCAAGGTCGCGGAAGTGACGGCGGCGGATACGCTCTACAACATCGACAAAATCAGCGAGGGCACCATCATCGGCTGGCTCGATGCAAACTGGCCCGCCGCGTGGCCCGTGGAAGTCGTCATGGAGGGCGCGGGCGAAACCGAGCCGCTGACCTTCCCGCGCGGCACGCCCGTGTCCCGCACGCTGCTCAAACTTATCATCGACCCCATCGATGGCACGCGTTCGCTGATGTACGACAAACGACCCGGGTGGGTGTTGGCCGCGCTCGCGCCGCAGCTCGGGCGCGAGACAAGCTTGTCGCACCTGGCGGTTGCGGCGATGACGGAACTACCCACGACGAAGCAATGGCGCGCGGACCAGCTCAGCGCCGTGCGTGGGGCGGGATTGATCGCCGAGGGCGTCAACGTGTACCGACCCGCCGAACGATATCCGCTGAGTCTGCGACCCTCCGGCGCGACCGATTTCCGGCACGGGTTTGCCTCGCTGGTAAAGTTCTTTCCCGAGGGCAAGGCGCTGACCGCACAGATCGAGGAAGCGGTGTGGGATCAACTGCTGGGCCGGACCCGCACGCATACGCCGATGGTATTTGATGATCAGTATCCCTGCACTGGCGGCCAGATTTACGAACTGCTGACCGGGCGCGACCGCATGGTCGGCGACCTGCGCCCGCTGGTGCTCCCCGCGCTGGGCTACGGCGGGATGACGATGTGCCATCCCTACGACCTCTGCACCGGCCTGCTGTTGGTGGAGGCGGGCGGGGTCCTCGAAGCGCCTGACGGCAGGCCGCTCGACGCGCCGCTCGACACCACAACGCCCGTCGCTTGGCTCGGCTTCGCCAACGAAACGCTGGCGCGGCAGATGCGCCCCGTGCTGCATCAGGCGTTGGAGCACTACGTCAGCGCGACCTGGCGCAACGGGAGGTAAAGGAAACCGTCCGCAGATTCCGCAGATTTGCGCAGATTGCAGAATGGAAAGGGAAGCTCTGCCCCTGCCTCTCCCCAATCTGCGTAAATCTGCGTAATCTGCGGACAAGTCTTGCGGCGTCCCGCCTGACCTGCTTCCGTGCACGATGCTCACGCGTCTGCATCTGGTACCGCTGCTGCTCATGGTTGTCGTTCTGTCGGGCTGCGGCAAGCACGAAACACCCGTGGAGGCGGGCATCCGTACGCAGACGCTCCAACTCGGCAACTCCTCCGAACCGCGCGACCTCGACCCCCACATCGCCGTCAGCAACACCGAGTCGAACATCCTGCTCGCCCTGTTCGAGGGTTTGGTCAACTACTCGCTCGACGGCAAGAGCGTCGTGCCCGCCGCCGCCGAACGCTGGGACGTTTCGCCCGACGGCAAAACCTACACCTTTCACCTGCGCGCGGGCCTGAAGTGGAGCAACGGCGACCCGCTCACGTCCGCCGATTTTCTTTACAGTTTCCGGCGCATCATCGAGCCACCGCTCGGCGCGGAACTGGCGATCTACGGCGATTGGGTCGTCGGTGGACAAGATTTCCGCGAGGGAAAAAATCACGATTTCGCCACGGTCGGCTACGAGGCGCCCGACCCGCAGACGTTCGTGGTCCGGTTGAAGGATCGGTCGCCGTTTTTCCTCGCGTTCCTGGCGCAGAACCCGTTCTACCCGGTCCACCGGCACACCATCGAACGATTCAACGCCTACACCCGCCGCGAAGCGAACTGGGCGCAACCCGGCAGCCTCGTCGGCAACGGGCCGTTCCAGTTGGCGGCGTGGCGCATCAACGACGCCATCGTCGTGCGCAAAAACCCGCAGTATTGGGACGCGGCGAACGTGCGGCTCAATGAGGTGCAGTTTCATCCTATCGACAACCCGGACAGCGAGGAACGCGCGTTCCGCAGCGGCCTCTTGCACGTCACGCGCGGGCTGCCGCAGGTCAAGCTCGACGGATACCGCAAGGACAACTCTCCCCTGCGCCGCGCCGACCCGCTCGTGCACACGAAGTACGTGGATTTTAGCGTCACGCGCAAACCGTTCGACGACGTGCGTGTGCGCCGGGCGTTCGCGCTGGCGGTGGACCGGGCGGCGCTGGTCAAGGACGTGCTGCGCGACGGCAGCCGCGTGGCGGACAGTTTCAGCGTGCCGGGCAGCGGCATGGGGATCGAGTTCAACGCCAAAACGCGTCTGCCGCCCGACCCGGACAAGGCCCGGGCGCTCCTGGCCGAGGCCGGTTTCCCCAAGGGAGCCGGGTTTCCGGTCAAGCGGCTGACGTTCACCGCCGCGCACCCGACCGAGCAGGCGCTCGTCGAGGCGATGCAGGCCATGTGGCAAAAGGAGTTGGGCGTGCGGGTGGAACTGGTCAACGTGGAGGAAAAAGTGTGGCTCAATACCATGCGGACGAAGGATTACGATCTGCTCGTAGACGGTTGGAACGGTATCAACGATCCCGTGGACCTGATGCAGCTTTTCCTGAGTACGTCGCCAAACAACAGCTCGGGCTGGGCCTCGGCGGACTACGACCGCGAATTCGCCGCCGCCGGGTCAGCGCCGGACGACGCCGAGCGCGAACGGCACTTGCAAGCATTGGACGCGCTGCTGATCGACCAGTTGCCGATGATCCCACTTTACCATTGGAACCAGAATTACCTCGTACATCCGGTGGTGCAGGGTTGGGAGGAGAACATCATCGGCTGGCACTTGCTCAACCGGGTGTCGTTGCAGGGAAGGTGAGGTAGGATGCGGCATGCATTCTGCATCCTTTCGCTTTACGCCTGACCCATGAAACTCAGAAACCCATTCGCTGCAGCGCTCGCCTGCGTGTACCTGTGCGGAATGCCTTTCACCAACGCTGCGCTGTCCGAAGATTGGCGCACCAAGGCCGAACAAACCGGCTACCAGGAAACCCCGCACTACGCGGAAACCGTCGCCTACTGCCAGCGGCTCGCGGCGGCGAGCGAGTTTGTTCACCTGGAAACCATCGGGCGCAGCCCCGAAGGCCGCGAAATCTTCGCCGTCGTCGTCTCGCTCGACAAAGCTTTTACCCCGGAGGCCGCCCGCGCGACCGGCAAGGAAATCGTGCTGGTCAATTGCTGCATCCACCCCGGCGAAAGTGAGGGCAAAGACGCCATGCTCGCGCTGATCCGCGACCTCACCGTCAACCGCGACGCCAATGCCCCCGGCCTGCTCGACCACGTGATCCTGCTGTGTGTACCCATTCATGGGGTGGACGGCCACGAACGCTTCGGACCTCACAACCGCATCAACCAAAACGGCCCGTCCGAGATGGGCTGGCGCACGTCCGCGCAGAACTACAATCTCAACCGCGACTGGATCAAGGCCGATGCGCCCGAGATGCAGGCCGAACTCGGACTGTTTCACCGCTGGCTGCCCGATTTGCTCATCGACACCCACACGACCGACGGCGCGGATTATCAGTACGATTTGACCTACTCCCTGGAGCGTTACGCCGATCAACATCCGGCGGTGCGCGCGTGGCAGGAGGAGGCGTTTGACCGCCACATCTTCCCCGCACTGACCAAGGCAGGCCACAAGATCGCGCCCTACATCGTGTTCAACAATCCGCTTGAACCCAAGGAAGGATTTGACGTGGGCGTGACGAAGCCGCGCTTCTCCACCGGCTACGGTGCGGCGTGGAACCGTGCGGCGCTGCTCGTGGAGACGCACATGCTCAAGGATTACCGCTCTCGGGTCGTGGCGACGTATGACCTCGTCCGGGCGGTCCTGGAAGAGATCACCCGCGCGCCCGGTGCCCTGCGCAAAGCGACCGCGCAGGCAGACCAGGAAACGGTGGTGGCGGGGAAATCGTTCGACCCGGCGCGCATTGTACCGCTGGACTTCAAAAATGGTCCGGGCAGCGTGCCTTTCGATTTTCTTGGCGTGGAGTATCACCACGAACTCAGCGCGGTTTCCGGCGCGCTCTGGATCAAATTCGACGCCTCGAAGCCCGTCACGTTCACGGTGCCGTTGTTCAACGAAGTGCAAACGACGCACGAGGTTGTTCCGCCCCTGGGTTACCTCGTTCCCGCCGCGTGGACCGTGGTGATCGACCGCCTGCACGCGCATGGCATCCGGTTCACGACGCTGCCGGAGCCGTTGACGCGCGAGGTCGAAACCTACCAGTTCGATCACGTCGAATGGCAGGCGACGCCGTTTGAGAATCATCATTCGATCACAATCCTGAAGTTTCCCTCCATAAAATGCCAACTGCCGTTTCCCCCGTGATCGGCGGTGATC
>CAXTBX010000099.1:0-18043 GCA_964242205.1 uncultured Chthoniobacterales bacterium | reverse complement strand
CACCACCTACAACCTCGCCGTCAAACAGCGGGCAACACACGGTTGATCACCACCTCCGAGACAATCTCGTTGTGCAAACCTTCCTCCACGGTGGTCCCATCATGTGGCCCATCCTGCTGACGGCAGTCGTCGCCGGTGCCGTCCTGATCGAGCGAATCTTCTGGTGGTTCACGGAGTCCACCCGCCGTCGGCCGGGCCAGGTAAACGACGTGCTCGCGCGGATCGAATCGGGCGACGTGGAGGGAGCCTCCAAGCTTGCCCGCAACTCCAAGGACCCTTATCTGCGGGTCATCTGGCACGGCTTGAACCACTACCACTCGTCGTTGGGCGGGGCGCTCCAGCAGGCGGTCGATTCAGAGGTCGAGCGCGCGGAACGATTTCTTCCGGTGCTCGACACAGTGGTCACGCTGGCACCCTTGCTTGGGTTGCTCGGCACGGTGACCGGCATCATGGGCACCTTCCAATCGCTGGGCAACGACAGCCTGGCGGTGGGCAAGGTCACGGGGGGCATTAGCGAGGCGCTCATTGCGACCGCCTGCGGATTGATCGTCGCCATCGTCAGCCTGCTGCCGCTCAACTACTTCACCCGGCGCAAGGACAAGCTCCAGTCCCGTCTGGATAACGTCGCCATCGACGTGGAACTGCTCGTCGAGAAGAACAAGGTCAGCCTCGTATGAAGACCCGCATCCGACGCCGGCGGCCCGAGAAGAAGGCGCGCATCGAGATCATTCCGCTCATCGACATCATGTTCTTCCTGCTCGCCAGCTTCATGCTGGTGAGCCTGAGCATGGTGCAGATGCGCGGCATGAAGATCAGCCTGCCCACGGCGAGCACCACGACTTCCACGCCGGAACAGAAAACCGATTTCGTGACCGTCAGCGTGGACACGCAGGGCAAAATCTACCTCGAAAAAGACGAGGTGGACGCCGACACGCTCTTCGAGCGTGTCAAGAAACTCCACGATGACAACGCCGACGTGCGCCTCTACATCCGGGGGGACAAGGATGCGTTGCACGGAGAGGTGGTGACGGTGCTCGACCGCATCCGTGCAGCCGGCGTGCAGAAGGTCGCCTTCGAAATCAAGAGCCAACCCGCCGCCGTCAAGCCGACCTCTGCGCTGCATGAGACTGCGCCCGTCTCGCGCGGAGTGGCCGCGAACCGATAATCCGCCCAGCCCGTGAGTGTAGCGACCTGCAAAGAGAAGCCAGTGGAAGTCATGAGGCTGTCTTCGTCCACTTCCTACGCGCTGCCCATCGAGCGCCCGCTGTGGATGTTCCTTGGCGGGTCCGCGGCCGCACTGGCACTGGCTGTTCTTGGCTACGGAATTTTGTTCCGGCCGGAACCGCCGCCCAAGGTCGTGGAAGCAGAACTGGCCGACATCACCGCGGTGCCGGGCGAGCCGCCGCCGAAAGGCGACACCGCCGCGCCGCCCGAGCCCACGCCCCAACCTACGCCTGAGTCAACTCCGGAGCCCACGCCCGAACCGACCCCGGAGCCGACGCCCCCGCCGGTGGAAAAGCCCGAGTTCATCAAGCCCGAGCCCGTGCCGACCCCTCCGCCGCCGAAGCCCAAGGCCCTGGTGGTCAAGCCGCCCGAACCGCCCCGCGCGCCCCGCCCGCCCGCGCCTGCGCGTCCGGCGAACACCGCTCCGACGCCCGCGCCGGTGCGCGGCACCGCTTCGGGAGTGGCGGGCGGACGCGGCGGGAGCAGGGGAGATTTCACGGCCACCCCGCACCCGCAGTACGACCAGACGGCATTGCAACGCCGCTACCATGGCAGTGGCGAAGTGCTCATCACCTACGCCAACGGCACCATCGTGTCCGTCGAAATGGCGCAAGGCACGGGCGTCTCCTATCTCGACTCGAAGACGGTCGCCTGGGTCAGGAACACGTACCGTGTGAAAGCCGGGGTTTCCGGTCGCGCGAGCTTTCACATCGCGTGGGTGTTACCCCAATGACGTTCTAAACCACACAACGAATAAAGACACTTTCGGGCTACGGCCCGGTGGCTGCGAACACGCTCACTGACACATCCACACCACGCATCATGTCCACCCTGATATTAGAACCCACCGACGTAGCGACTAAAACGAAGTTCTCCTATACGATTTGCCCCGGCGTGCCGACGGCTTCCGCCCTGGCGGCTCCGTTGGGTTTGCTCCACGCGGAATTCATCGAGGAGCCTGATCTCGACGTGACGATCCAGCACGTCGGGTTCTCACCCAAGATTGAATACACGCACGACGAGCGCTTTTGGATTCGCAACGCCGGGCACGCGCCGGCGATCTGGAAACGGTCGCACGGCGTAGATTGCCACATCGTGGCCCTGGCGTGGCTCGAAGGCAGTTATCCGGTCGTCGCCTTGTCCTCGTCGTCCATTCAGACGGTTGCCGACCTCAAGGGCAAGCGCTTCGGGATTTTCCGCGGTAAGGAGGCGGCGTTCGATCTCCTGTATGCGCAACAACTCAAGATTTGTGAGACCACGCTCGGCACGGCGGGGCTGACGCTCGACGACGTGGAATTGGTCACGATCTGGCGGGAGAAGCACACGCTTCCCAAAGGCAAGGACGCCAGGAAAAAAGCTTGGCTCGACAATCATCACGATATCGCGGGGCGTCTCGCGCGGGGTGAGTTCGACGCCGTCGCCGCGAAGCTGCCGCCGGACATTGCGTCGGAGATCGGGGGCGTACGCGAACTCTACGATCTTCGCCACCATCCCGACACCTCGGCGCGTACGCTGCCCGGCGTGCTCCGGGGCGTGGCGGTCAGCGGCCCTTTGCTGCGCGAGCGGCGCGATCTGGTGGTCCGTGCGCTGGCGCGGCTGCTCCAGGCCGCCGATTGGGCGAAGGACCACCCGGAGGAGACCGTCGATCAGTTGGCGCGCGGGTACGATGTCTATCCCGAAATCCTGCGCGACAGCTTCGAGGATCACGCCGGAGGCATCCAGATCGACCTCAGCGACGACAAGGTCGAGGCTCTGCGTGCGCAGAAGGATTTCCTGCTCAAACACCAACTGATCGAAAAGGATTTCGACTTCGAACCCTGGGTCGTGCGGGAACCGCTCGCGAAGGCGCATGAGCTTTACCGCAAGTGGCAACGATCAGGCCGCATCTAACCGCTAGAAGGACCCATCCGCCGCAACCGCATACGCGGTGTGCGCAGGCTGTCAAAAGCCTGCACGCACCGTGGACGCTAACCCCTATGTCCACGCTCATCGAACCAACCCCTGTTTCCCGCCCGCAACCGTTGTCCGCGACGGTGGTTGACCGGCTGAAAAATCAGCCGGGCGTCGCGGCGGCGATCTACACGTTGGCGTTGCTGATTCTGCTCGGCGTGATCAGCGTGATCGACGCGGGCGTGCTCGCCGCGCTGCTTACGCCGATCAAGGCGGACCTGCATTTCAGCGACGAACATTTCGGCCGGCTGACGGCGATTTTTCGCTTTGTCAGCATCCTGGCGATCCCGGTGTTCGGCATGCTGACGAATCGGTTGAGCCGCAAGACCTTGCTCATCTACGGGTTGGCTCTCTGGGGTGCGGCATCCGTGGGCAGCGCGTGGGCCGGGGGATTTGCGGCGCTGGCGACCTGGCGCGCGGTCGTGGCGTTCGGGGAATCCAGCTACAACACGCTGGTTCCGAGTTGGCTGGCGGATGCCTACGGGCCGAAGTGGCGCAACTTCGTCTTCACGCTGTTCATGCTGCGCAACAAGGTCGGCGGCGCGTTGGCCCTCCTGCTCGGCGGTTGGCTGGCCGCGCGTTATGACTGGCACACGGCGTTTTTCGTGACGGGCATCCCCGGGCTGCTGCTGCTCGTGGGATTGTTCTGGGTGCATGAACCCGCGCCCGGGGCAGCGGATGGCCTCGCACGCCCCGCCGTGCCGGTGTCGCTTCGGGGAAGCCTCGCGGTCCTTCGTCACCCCGGATTCGTCCTGCACACGGTGGCGTTGACGTTCCATTACACGGGCATGGCGATCCATTTCTGGATGACGCCGTACCTGCACCGCGTCTTCGGACTGACGAACCTCGAAGCGTCGTCGTGGCTCGGGTCCACCATCATCTACACCTTGCCGGCCGGGCTGCTCGGCGGCATCGGCACGGGCGTGTTCCTACTGCATAGATACAAAGGAGGGTTGTCTGCGCTGATGACGGCGACTGAGTTCGTGACGGTCGTGTGCTTCTTCGTGACCTTCTGGTCCCGTGACCTCGCCGTGGTGAAGTGGAATTTCGTGCTGGGCTCCTGCGCATTCGGGTTCAGTGCTGGCGGCATGACCACGCTCATCGTGGACACCGTGCCTGCCGCCCTGCGGGTCAGCGCCACCACGGTTTCCACGATCATCACCGGCATTTTCTCCGGGGTGATCGCGTCCGAATTGATCGGCGTTGCTTCGGACCGCTACGGACTGGACCGCGCCGTGTATCTCGCTCCCGCCGCCTATCTGGGCGCGCTGATCTTCTGGGGCGCGCTGGCGTATTGGCAACGGCGTCACGCCGTCGCGGAAAGCACGACTCTCCTTTCATCCGCCGACCCGGTCTCGGCCTGAACCTCCCGAAACATTTTCACATGAGCACCATCGTCGACTGGCACAGCCACTACATCCCCGAACGCGTTTACGAACTGCTCGCCGCACGCTCGGCGGCACCGCGCGCGTTCAAGAATTCGCAAGGCGCGTGGACCCTGCTTCCCACTCCTTGGGCGACAGAACGCAACGCACGCGTGCAACACACGCAATGGTACGACATCGATCTGCGCTTGAAGCACCTCGACCGGGCCGGGGTCGAAAAACAACTCCTTTCCTGGCCTACCACGACCGGTGTCGATGCTTTCTTGCCCGCCGCCGACGCGCGGCGGATCTGGGGCGCATACAACGAGGAAATCTCCAAGGCGGTCGCATCCTATCCGGATCGGTTGTTCGGTCTCGCGGTTCTGCCGACCGCCGACATCGAATGGGCCGCCAGGGAACTCGAACGGGCGCACCGTGACCTCGGTCTCTTCGGAGCGGTGTTACCCGTTGGTGGGTTCCAGACGCTCAAAGCGGCGCGGCGGTTCGCGCCGGTTTTTGAAGTGGCTCAGAAGTACCGCAGCCACATCTACCTGCACACCGGCCCCGCGAACCCGGCCATCCCCGGCCAGCCACCGAACGTACCACACGACGACGACGATGCCCCACGCATTCGCTGGAGTCTGGACACGGGCGCGCAGTTTGCCGCCGGCACTGTCACCCTGACACAGACGGATTTTCTGGATGCCTACCCGGACGTGACGGTCCAGATCGCCATGCTCGGTGGTTCCATCGCTTTCCTCGCCGAGAGCATTGAGCTTCGCGCCCGTGGCCTGGACGTTCCCGCGAGCACGAATCCGGTGAGTCCGGCGGAGCGTTTTCGCCGCGTTTATTTTGACACCGGCATCATCGGACGAGGACCCCGCGCGTTGGAACGCGCCGCCGAAGCCTTCGGGGCGGACCGCATCCTGTTCGGTTCCGATTTCCCGCTGATCCCGGACCTTCCCTCCATGGTCGAGGCTGTCCACCTCACCACTCTCGACGCGGAGGAGAAAACGAAAATCTACGCCGCGAACGGCACGGCCTTGCTGGAATCGAAACGGGTTTCCGACGCTGCTGACCTCATTTTGGAATCCATCTGAAACTTCCTCCATCTCATGAGCAAAATCATCGACTGGCACAACCACTGGTTTTCCCCACGCGTCATCGCGTTGCTGGAAGCGCGGACGGTCGCACCACGCATCGAGCGCAACGAACGCGGCGAGAAAGTTTTCGTTTCCAATCGCGCCTCGACCCCATTGCCGCCGCTGCCCATCGCGCTCGGCTTCCTTTCCGTGGACGAGCGGCTGCGTCATCTCGACGAGGTGGGCGTTGACGAGCAGGTGATCTCCTGGCCGACGACGCTCGGCGCGGATGCGGTGCTTTCCGCCGAGGAAGCCAAGGGGCTTTGGCGCGCTTACAACGAGGACCTTTCCGCGCTCGTGCAGAAGCACCCGGACCGGTTCCACGGACTGGCGGTGTTGCCCACGTCGGATATCGATTGGGCAGCCGAAGAACTGGAGCGCGCCCACCGGGAACTCGGCCTGATCGGAGCGGTGTTGCCCGTGGGAGGGTTGTTCAGCTTGGCGGGTGCGCGGCAGCTCGCGCCGGTTTTCGAAGTGGCGCAGAAGCATGGCAGCCACATCTACCTGCACACCGGCCCGGCCAGCCCGGGCATCGAAGGGCAACTGCGTTTCCCGGCCTTGTCGCCGGAGGAATTGGCTGGCGTGCGTTGGACCCTTGATGCCTACACGCAGTTCGCCGGAGCGATTCTGACGCTGACGCTCACGGATTTTCTGGAGCCATACCCGGATGTATCCATCCAGGTGGCCATGCTCGGCGGAGCGATTTCCTTTCTTGCCGAGGGATTGGAACTTCGCTCCCAGCAACTCGGGTTCGAGAGCGTGCGGGCAGCCCTTCGGCGGGTCTATATCGACACAGGCGTCGTCGGCCGTGGCCCGCATGTGCTCTCGTTGGCGGCCAAGACATTTGGCGCAGACCGCATCCTCTTCGGCAGCGATTATCCGCTCATCGACATCGGCCCGACGCTTCGCTCCGTTGCAGAGGCGGATCTCAGCGACGGGGAGCGCCGCCAGATTCTTTCCGGCAACGGAGCCGAACTGCTCGCGTCGAAATCGGTCGCGGCCATTGCGGTCTGATTGGTCCCATGAGCCAGCCTTCCACCTTGCTACCGGAACCGCCGTCCGCATCTGCGGCGCAGCCGGCGCGCGCGCACGATCCGTACGCGGCGCTACGCCTGCGGTCGTACCGCCATTTTCTGACGGGGCGGGCGGTGTTCATGATCGGCTCGCAGATGCAGACGGCGGCCGTGGGCTGGCAGATTTACGAGCGGCTCGGCTCGAAGATGGCGCTGGCTTATATCGGCCTCGTCCAGATCGTGCCGATCCTGCTGCTGGCGGTCCCCTCGGGTCATCTAGCTGACCATTTCGACCGCAAACGCATCATCCTCACCAGCCAAGCGCTTTTCCTGGCGTGCTCGCTCGGTCTGAGTTGGGTGTCGTGGTCGCACGGACCGGTGAGCCTCGTCTACATTCTCCTGGCCTTGCTGGCGGTGGGGCGCTCGTTCTCGATGCCGTCGATGGGCGCGCTGTTGCCGACCGTGATCCCGCGCGAAGCCTGGGGCAACGTGGCGACCTGGAATAGCTCCGTCTTCGAGTTGACGCAGATCGCGGGTCCGGCGGGGGCGGGCGCGCTCATTGCGGCGAGCGGCGGTGCCACGTTCGTTTACTTCACGGCGGCGTTTTGCGCGCTGGTTGGCATCGTGAGTTTCTCGCTGCTGCGGCCGGTGCAGATCAAGGCACCGCGCAAGGCGGTGACACTCGCCGACCTCGCCAGCGGGTTGCGTTTCATGTTCCGCACGAAACTCCTGCTCGCGGCGGCCAGCCTTGATCTCTTCGCCGTGTTGTTCGGCGGGGCGACGGCGCTCCTGCCGGTCGTGGTGAAGGACATCCTGCACGTCGGACCGCAGGGCTTCGGCTGGTTGCGGGCCGCGCCTTCGCTCGGGGCGGTGGCGATGGCTCTGTTCACCGCGCACCGGGCACCGTGGCGTCGGGCAGGGCGTGTGCTGTTCGTGGCGCTGAGTGGTTTCGGCGTGGCGGTCGTTGTTTTCGGATTGTCGCACAACTACTGGCTGTCGCTGGCGATGCTGATGCTCACGGGCGTCTTCGATAATCTCAACGTCGTCATCCGACAGACGCTGGTGCAGTTCCTCACGCCCGACCAGATGCGCGGAAGGGTCAGTTCGATCAACTTCCTTTTCATCGGCTGCTCGAACGAACTCGGCGCGTTTGAATCCGGCCTAGCCGCGCAACTCCTCGGCACCGTGCCCGCCATCGTCGCGGGAGGCATCGCCACGGTCGCAGTCGTGTTAATCGTCGCGGGTCTGTCACCGCAACTGCGGCGTCTCGGCGCGATGCACGAGCTCACCCCGGTGCCACTGAACTAGGCACTCGATTTCCCCGATTTCATCAAACCAGACCCACCAAAATCAGTAAAACACCCATGAAATATATTGTGAGACCAAAGCTGCCTATCGGGAATAATCAGACAAAGCAAAAGCGACGAGCGTTGACGGCTTTCCTGCTGTTGCTGGGCACGTCGGCCCACGCGCAGGATTTCGATTCGAGAGACGGAGGAACCGCGACGAGCGCCGCCGGAAATCCGGCGAAGCTGGAGGACGTCGTCGTGTCCGGCGCTGTGCCTGCGACCGCCGCGACCGTACCGACGCGCCCGACCGGGTCGGTGTTCGGGCTGGACCAGACCGTGCGGGATACCCCGCGCTCGATCTACCAGGTTTCCAAAGATCAGTTGATCAACGATCCGATCCGGGATGCGACGGACCTCGCACGGTACGCCCCGAGCGTCAGCAATTATGCCGGCCAGGGCCAGGCCGGCGTGCCTTACATCCGGGGACAGCAGGCGGACGTGTACGAGGACGGGATGCGCCAAGGCAGATCCACCCGCCCGTTCAACACGAACGGCTACGAGAACCTCGACATCGTGACCGGTCCGGGATCGGTCATCTACGGGGCCACCTCGAAGACTTCGGGCTACATCGACTGGGACCTCAAGAAGCCGGCCTTCGACGGGTTCCATCAAGAAGTTGACCTGACCTTCGGGACGATTTCGCTGGACCGCAACTACGCCGATTTCACGCAGCGTCTCGATAGCACCGGTCCCTTGATCAAGGACAAACTTGCCTACCGCTTCAGCATCGAGGAACGCGAATCTGACACTTACTACGACGGGGCTTACAACAACTACACGAACATCTTCGGCGCGTTGACATGGCTGCCGACGGACAAGCTCAGTTTCGATCTGAGCGTGCAGTACGGCAATTACAACACCTCGAACATCCGCGGCTGGAATCGCATCACGCAAGACCTGCTCGATAACGGCAACTACCTGTCCGGCGTGCCGACACCGGTGCTCCGATACGGGACCAACTACTACGAACCCAGGTCGAACGGAACCTGGGTGACGGTCACACCGGTGCGTTCCAGCAATGGCCTGACGATCCAGAAGTATGTGAACCCACAAGCCTCCGCCGCTCCGACCGGAACGGGCACGTTGTTTGGGTTCGTACTCGGAGCCGACCCGAACCGTCCAGTGACCACGACCGACATCAGCCGGGCGGAAGGATTGCAGAACCCCAACGATCAACTCGACATCCAGCAGTGGAATCTCCACCAGGACACCACGCTCGCCATCAACGACAACCTCAGCGTGGTGAACAAGTTCTACTATGAACACGACGATGTCCTGCAAACCACATACATCGACGCGTCCCTGCAAGCTGACCGCACCGACATCTTCGAGGATCGTGCCGAGCTTCGGCTGAAAGCCAAATACGATCTGGGCAAACTCAAAATCGCCCACGACAGCAACACGGGCATCGACATCCGCTACATCGATGACACGTCCGTGTTCGGCAACAGCAACTACCTCATCAATCCATTCGACCTGACGCAGGGCGGATCGAACCTTACTCTGGGCACTCTCTACGGAGGGGCGTCGGACGCTGCGATCCTCAATAACAAAGGAACGCTGAAAACCGGCCCCGGATTCAATGGAGCCACCGTGGGCATCACCCCGTACTATTCGGTCAATGGGATTCCCAATCCCGTGAAGACCACGGGCAACAACACGTTCGCCGTTCATTCGCGCGTGGCGCAGTACGGGTTGTATACTCTGCATAGCTTCAAGCTCGGAGATCAGATCACGCTGCTGTTGGGAGCGCGCGGCACCCTCGTCCACGCCAAGGACACCAACCCCGTGGTAGGCGGCTACACAGCGACTTCCTTCATCGAGGACGACACCGTGCACTTCCTGCCGAACCTGACCGGCAGCATCACCTACAAGCCCGTGCCGTGGGCAACCACCTACTTCACTTATAACTATCTCCAGGCGTTCAACGAGGCACCGGGAAGCTCCGGCGGCATCGGGTATGGTGGTCTGGCGGGCCGAACCCCGCAGTTGCTGAACCCGAACTTCCACAGCGAGAGCAAGCTCTACGAAGGGGGGGTGAAATTCGAGATCATCCCGAACCAACTGTTTGCCAGCGTGGCCGGATACGAGCAGGAACGCACCGGGTCACCGATCCTCATCCCATCGGGAAGCGTCGAGTTCCCCCTGATCGAGGCGCACGGGATCGAGCTGGCGGTGAACTATCAGCCAAACCGGCACTTCAATGTTGGCGTCAACTATAGTTGGCTGGAAGCACATTACCAAAACTTCGCTCCGTTCGCCGGCTTCGGCTCGCCCTACGGTTTGGTCCCGGACGGACAAACCGTCTTCTCGACCACCGGCGCGGCCAACGCGGCTTTCCCGCGCGGGGACTATCGGATCGCGTTGCCGGCGCATCGCGTGGATGGATTCGCCAGCTATCAATTCAGTTTCGGGTTGGGCTTCCGCGCCGATTTGTGGGTGACGACGGGTTACAACTCGATCAACTCACAGATCAATGTCCCTGCCCAGTACAACATCAACCTCGGAGCCTTCTACGAGCGCAAAATCGGCAGGTCGCTCTGGCGCGCTTCTGTTGACGTTCTCAACGTGACGAACAACCTGAACTTCGCGCTGGCGAATGTGGATACCGCCACGGAAAACCTGATTCCGTATCAGCCGGTCTCGGTCCAGGCAAAGCTGAGCGTGAAGTTCTGAGCGCAGACCCATCGCTGGATTTCTTTCCAAGGAGCCCTATGTCATTGATACTCGACAGAGACCAAGCGCGTGGAGTAAATGCAGACCCTTCTATGTGTCGATTCGCAACGCCGAAACCGAAACCACCCACGCCGACCGACTGGGTTCGCGTCGCCAGGGAACTGGCGGGCGAATTCCGCCGGACCGTGGTTCATCGTGAGCGCAACGACATTCGTCCCTTGGCGGAAATCCAGCGGTTCCGCGATACCGGACTGGTCAACCTGCTCATATCGAAAGATCTCGGCGGCGAGGGGGGCACGTTGGGCGACGCGGTGCGGGTTGTCCGCGAGATCAGCAAGGCGGACGGGTCGCTCGGCTTCCTGCTGGCGTTTCACTACAGCCACGCGTCGATGTCCCGGGCGGTCGATCCGGGAGCGGCGGACTGGATCGAGCGGCGTTCGGCCGAGAACCGCTGGTTCTGGGGCAACGTCATCGGGCCGTTCCACCTGTCGGGGGAACCGACGCCGGACGGCGGCCTCATCGTCTTTGGAACCAAACACATGGCCACCGGCGCGTCCCTCGGCAACGTGATCCAGATCATGGGAAAATGGACGGATCGTGACGAGATGTTCTTCGCCGCGATCCCGACGGATCGGCCCGGCATCCACATCCAGCACGACTGGGATGCACTCGGCCTGCGGGCGACCGAGACGCATACCGCGACCCTGGAAAGGGTCGTTGTTTTCCCGGAAGAAGTGGTTCGCCCCAAAGGGCCGCTGAACGGGTTCGCAGCGTTTGCGAACATCTCGATCTTTTCCGCCGCGTTCCACCTCGGAACGCTCCTGGGCGCGCTGGAGGAGACGAAAGCCTACCTCGCCTCCATCCAAAGCAACCCTCGTCCTTTTTCCACGCCGGGGTCGAAGCCCAATGAAGACGCTTTCGTCCAATTGGAGTACGGCAAAATCTGGATTCGCTTGCAGGCCATCGAAGCTCTGTTCGAGCAGCAAATCCGCGACATCGAATCCTCCTCCGCCCCGGGAAACTCCGTCGATTCGGAGCAGCGCTCGGAAATCGGGCGGCGCACCACCGCTTTGAAGGTCGAGGCGGGGAACGTCGCTCTGGAATTTACCGGGAAACTCTTCGAACTGACCGGCGGTCGATCCCTGGCCCGTGACCTAGGCCTGGACCGCTTCTGGCGGGATGTGCGCGCCTACACCGTTCACCACCCCGAGAGCCACGTCATCAAAGGGTTGGGCGAAGCCGCCCTTGGTCTGACGCCCCTGAAAGTCTCGTTCCTCGAAATCCGCAAGCAATACGAAGAGCACCGAGCCGCTGCTGCCAGCACGGAGTCTTGATCGTCATTCACACTGAAAAACTAACCTCACTTTCGACCTATCTATGGCCATATTAGAACCACTCATCTTCTCCCGCTGCCCCGTCCTGCCGAGCACGGCGGGCATCGCGGCCCAACGCGGCCAGCTTCAAAACGACGCCGAGCGTCTTCCGGGGCTGGACATCATCCTGCGTCAGCAACCTGCCGAGCCGCAGTCCGCGGAGAACGCGGCGGCACACCCCACCCGCTACTGGCTGCGCCACGGGCCAAACATCAAGCCGCTCTGGGCGAGGTCCAATCGTTCCGACGATTTTCTGTTGGGCGTGGCTTGGCTGTACAGCCCGTCGCTCATTCTGGCCCTGCCGGAGAGTGGCATCCGTACCGTTGCCGACCTCAGGGGCCGCCGCCTCGCCATTCCGACGCAGAAGGCCGGTTTGTTCGATATGCCCAAGGCGAACAATCTGCGCGTTTACGAAGTGGCCTTGCAAAGCGCGGGCCTGACCCTGGACGACGTGGAACTGGTGGAAATTCCACAGCCTTATCCGAAGGGCAAGGTGGACTGGTCGGACCGGAAGACGCTCTGGACGGTTCGCCGTCGCGCGCAACGCGGCGAATCCGGCATCCAGGCGCTTGTTTCCAAGGAAGCGGATGCGGTGGTTTCGCACATCCATTTCGCGGTCGAAGGCGCGGCGGCGGTGGGGGCCGACGTCGTCTTCGACGCGGCGTCCCTCGGCGACAAACGACTGCAAGCGGGCGGCAGTTCCCCCCATACGATTGTGGCGAGCGGCGCGCTGGTGCGGGAGCATCCGGCGGAAGTCGCCGAACTGCTGGCGCGCCTGCTGCAGGCGGCCGATTGGTCGAAGAAAAATCCGCAGGAGTCCGTGCGTCTGACCGCGACGGACCTGGGAAGTGACGAGCAGACCATCGAATACACCTTCGGTGATTTCGGAACCGGCTTCGATATCGACCTCGAACCGGAAAACGTGGCGGCACTCGGAGCGTTCAAAGACTTCCTGTTCCGGCACGGATTCATCCCTCACGATTTCTCCATTGAGGACTGGATCGATCCCGCGCCGCTCGCCGCCGCACGGAATTTGGTCGGAGCCGCTGCCTGAACCCAAAACATTTATGGGTGACATCATCGACTGGCACAGCCATTGGGCATCTGCGGCTGAACTCGAACTGCTCGGCCAGCGAAAAGTGCTTCCGCGTGTGACCTGGAACGCGGAGGGGTTACCCGCGATTGAATCACCGGAGGCGGGCATCGGGCCGGGCAAGAGCGTTCCGTTCGCCCTCTCGCCGAGAATGACGGACATCGATCTGCGCCTGCGCCATCTCGACGAAGTCGGCATTGCCCGGCAGGTGCTCTCCACGTTGACGTTCGCGTATGAGTTTGCGCTGTCTGCGGAAGAAGCGCCTCCTTACGTGCTGACCGCCAACAATGCGCTCGCGGCATTGGTCCGCAAACATCCCGACCGCTTCTCGGGTTTGGCCGCGCTATCCACGTCCGACCCGGAATGGTCCGCGCACGAACTGGAGCGGGCACACCGCGAACTCGGACTGATCGGCGCGATTCTTCCGATCAACGCTTTCACCACGTTGGAAGGAGCCAAAAAATTGGCCCCGATCTTTGTGGCGGCGCACAAGCACCGCAGTCATCTTTTCCTCCATCGTGGAGCCGCCCATCCCAGCATTTCCGGCCAGCCGCCCATCATGATCCCGCAGGACACGGAAGCGGCCCGCTGGGGACTGCTCATCGACTCGCATCTGGCGTCCGGCGCGATCACTTTGGGATTGAGTGATTTTCTCGATCCTTACCCGGACGTGACGATCCAGCTCGCCATGCTCGGCGGATCGATTGCTTACGTCATTGAGCACATCGAGATGCTCAGCGGCATGGCCAGCAAGAGCCGGCAGAACGCCGCCGCGAGATTCCGCCGGTTGTATTTCGATCCAGGTCCTTACTCGCTCTCGCCGCGGTCAGTGGAACTCACCGCCCGCGTCTTCGGCGCGGATCGCCTACTTTTCGGTTCGGACTATGGGCCGATGCCGGACATTAACGTGCTGCTTGCCAAGCTGAACGAGGCTTATACCCCCGAGCAGCAACAACAAATCTACATCGAGAACGGACGCAAACTCGCCACGGAAAAAGGGATTGCCTGGTCTTGACTCTCCTAACCAAGTCGATATGAATCTCGGCAGCTTCGCACGCATTCGCGTGCTGATCATTCTGACGGTGACGATGTATGTCGTTCCGTTCGATTACGTGGGGATCGGGCTGGCAACACCGAAGTTGCGGGATGCGCTCGGCTTTTCTCCGGCGTTGCTGCCGTGGGCGCTCGGCGGCTACCTGCTGACCTTCGGCGGTTTCTTGGTCCTGGGCGGGCGACTCGGCGACCTCTACGGCAGGAAGCGAGTTCTGCTCGTTGGCCTGGCGATCTTCGGCGTGTGCTCGGTGCTCACCGCGTGCGTGAACAGCGTGGAACTATTCCTTGCTGCCCGGGTCGCCAAGGGAATCGGCTCGGCTCTCATCAGCCCGAACGCGCTCGCCTTTTTGAATGTCCTGTTTCGTGAGGTCGAAGAGCGGAACCGATCCTACGGATTCTCCAGTTTCGTCGGCGGCATGTTCTCCATTGCTTATCTCCTCTGTGCCGGCATCGCCCTGACGGCCAGTTGGCGTTATCTCCTGTTCATGAATGTGCCCATCGTCGCGGTGATGGCGGCACTGATCGGAATCTATCTGCCGGAAAGCACGCGCGGGAACGCTTCGGTCCGCTTCGACATCGGAGGGGCGCTGCTCTCGGTGTTGGCGTTCGGCACGCTCAGCTTCACCGTGGCGAATGCCTTTCGCGTTGGCCTGGGTTCTCCGGTCACGCTCGGGAGTTTCGCGGTCGTCCTGATCCTTTTTGCGGTTCTCTGGCACACGGAAGCCCGGCACCCAAACCCGATTTTGCCCGTGCGGTTTTTTCGGGTTAGAAACTTGGTGGGGATCTACATCGCCTGCTTTTTCTGGTCGGCCAGCAACACGAACTATCCGATCAGCCTGTTTCTTCAGGACGCGTTGCATTATACCCCCAAGCAGGCCAGCCTCGCACTGATGCCGACGCTTTTGGTCGGGTCTATCTTGTCCTTGCTGGTTGCCAAGGTTCTCAGGATCATCAACGCCCGCACGCTGTTGATCATCTCGCTGGGGCTGGAAGTCGTCGGAATCGGCAATTATGTCCTCCTGACTTCACAAAGCACTTTTCTGGGTCATATCCTCCCGGCGGCGCTGTTGACGAGTATCGGGTTTCTCACGGCCTGGACGGCGGTGCGCCTCCTGGCGATCACCGGCATCCCCGACGAAGATCAGGGGGTGGCAAGCGGAGCCATTTTTTCCATGCAGCAGCTGGGTTAACTCGGTCGGCATCCCGGCCCTCTCGGCGGTGCTGAACGCGGCGGCGCTCGCGCACGGCGGAGATCAAGCCGAAGCGCGGCTCTTTGGTTTCCACTGGATGTTCGGTGCTTCAATCATTCTTATCGTCCTGGCGCTGCTCGCAATTTTCCTGGTCGTCCGGGAAAAAAGGCCAGCCATCTCCTCCGTGGCTGTCGGCGCGGAATTATCCGCCGGAACACCATCGCCAGAGCCAGCCGGATGAATCATCGGCACACACTTTCTCCAAAAAACCATGTCTATCATTTCGACCGATCCAGCGATCATCGCACACACCACGAATGCTTCATCCAACGGCGATGTGTTCACGGACGGAGACCCGATCAGAACCGCCATCGACTTGGCGGAGGGGTTCCGCGAAGGCGCGGTGGAACGCGATCAGGCCAACCTGAGCCCGCTGGCCGAACTGGAGCGGCTGCGGGAGAGCGGCTTGGTCAACCTTCTCATCCCGCGCGAACTCGGCGGTGGAGGGGGTTCGACCCGGGAGGCCGCGCACGTGATCTTGGAACTCGCCAAGGGCGACGCCTCGGTCGCGGCAGTGCTGGCCTTCCATTACTACAACTCACAAATCCCGCGTTACCTCGATTACAAAACGGACGCGGAAACGATCCAGCGCACCTCGGCCCGGGAACGCTGGATCTGGGGCAACTCCACCCAGTACGTGAACAAGAAGTTTGTCGCGGAGCCGCACGCCGATGGCGGCTACACCGTCAACGGCACGAAAACCTGGAACACCGGCGCGCCGGTCGCGGATGTGATGACCGTCCTGGCCACCCATCCGAACCGGGAGCAATACATCTATGGGTACATCCCGACGGACCGCGCCGGCCTGAAGTTCCACGACGATTGGGATCAACTCGGGTTGCGCGGAGCGGACTCCGGGACGATCACGTTTGAGAACGTGCGCATCTTCCCGCACGAAGTGCTGCCCTGGACCCACGACGGGGTCCAGACCGGGCCCGCTCCCTTTTGGACCACCTTTGGCGGGATCTTTTATTCGGCCATTTTCCTCGGTTCCTCGCTGGCCGTCTTGGACACGGCCCGTGACTACAGCCGGACGCAACGCCGTCAGGTTTTGTATCCCCCCGGCGTGGACCGCGCGACGAATGACCCCCTCATCCAGACCCAGTACGCAGAAATGCTGATCAAGGTCCAGGCGGGGCTGGCTTTTCTGGAACAGGTCACGGACGAAGTCCAGCGGGTGTGGAACAACCGTCGCACTGCCTCCGCCGAGGATCGCGGAAGGCTTTCGTTGCGAACGTTGGCGTTGCGCGCGTACACCGCGAACGTGGCTTTGGAAGTCACTCCGAAGCTCTACGAGTTCGCCGGCGGCCGCGCGACCGGCCGTGCTTACGGGTTCGACCGTCATTGGCGCAACGTGCGCCAACTCAGCGTGCACGATCCGCTCATTTACTCTCTTCGCACCCTGGGAGATTGCGCCTTGAACGACAAGCTGCCCCCGGCACCGAATCTTTTCAACGCGCCCGTCAAAGCTCGGGCCGATCCAGCTCTGCCGGTGCATGATCCCACGTTGCCGCTCGATACAAAACCTCAAGAGCTAGGAGTCAGCGTCTGATGGAGGGGTTCGTTCGACCACGAAAGCAAGGTTCTTGCCGCCGTGGCGGCAGAAACCCATTTCCGCGCGATTGAAATCGGCTCCACGGATCGCGCGGTCCTCAGATCGGGGAACTGAATGAACACGGATGCCGCCGCCGGTGGACTCCGCTTCAACCACCCGGCCGGCGCAGAGAACAGGCTGGCGACCATCCTTGTCCGGAAGAGTTGGTTTCTGAATTGGTCCAAGGGACTTCGCCTGGTTGGGATTTGGTGTTGGCAGACCGGATGTGGTATGAATCCGAGTCACCGAGATTCTCCGGCGTACCTGCCGCCCCCGGCAACCAAAAAGCCAGCCCAGTCGAATGCTATCCAAAAGAGCCAAATATGGCATCCATGCCTTGATCTACTTGGCCGGGAACAAAGGTCTCAAACCGAAACAGATCCGCGAGATCGCCGGGGACCTCGACATCCCCCGCAAGTTTCTTGAGACGATCCTGCTCGATCTGCGTAACGACGGTATTTTGCAAAGCCGCCAAGGACGGGACGGCGGCTACTATTTAGAGCGGTCGCCTAATACGATCACATTGGGTCGCATCATCCGTTTGATCGACGGTCCGTTGGCCGCCGTGCCGTGCGTCAGCCAGACGGCCTATGCCCGCTGTGAAGCGTGCCCGGAGGAACGGTTGTGCGCGCTTCGCTGGATCATGAAAGACGTGCGGGATTCGGCCGTGAAAATCCTCGATCACACCACGTTAGAACGGATGGTCGAAAAGGCGCGGGATCTCGCTCGCGCACCGGTGGGCGATTACGAAATCTAACTGCCGAGAACACGGCCACCCGATTTTGGCGTCAAGTAATTACGAGGCGTCGAACGTTAGCCATCGCAGATTGGATAGCCTTCGTCCTCACCCGCTGCAAAATCTGACCTTCAAACTTCGGGGAAAATAGCACCTATGACAAACCGCACTTGGGTAGTGTTTACTTCGTTGTTGCTTTGTGTTGGATGGCGAGGTTGTAGCTGAC
>CAXTBX010000098.1:0-18081 GCA_964242205.1 uncultured Chthoniobacterales bacterium | reverse complement strand
GGACGAGTTGCTGCACAACGGCTTCCAACTGGTTACAATAAGCGGCTTCCGTGTACCGGGCAGCCTCCGCGCGCGCCGCTTGCTGGTAGATCCGACGGAGTTTGCCGTTCATTGCAAATTCAGACATCTTCCTAGCTAATTCGCCGACTTCAGCCACGGGAAAAACTTCGCCTGCCCCTGCCCTGGTAACAAGGTCCGGGTAGGAGCCCACATGGTCAGAAAGCAGCAGGGCCAAGCCGGAGACAGCCCCTTCGAGGATGCTGTAAGGCCAAGGGTCTTTTTCCGACGGGTGTACGAGCACGTCGGCTGCTTGCAGTACCACGGGCAATTCTGTCTGGTTGCGAAAACCCAGCCACGCGATGCTTTGGGAAACGTTGCGCGCCCGGGCCATCTCCTTGAGTTCCTCTTCCAGCGGCCCGGAGCCCAAGACCCAGAGTTTCGCCTGCGGTGCTGTGCAACGTGCCAGAGCTTTAATCGTGTCTGCTGGCCGTTTGCGCGGTTCCAGTTTACCGGACAAGACGAAAACCACGTCTTCGTCGCCGGCACCATGCAGTCGCCGGAAGGCCGACCTTGCCGCGTCGTCCGCGAAAGCCGGTCGGCGGAACACTTGGCCGTCGGAAACGCATGGAATCCAGCTCAGGCGAGCCGGCGGCACCCCGCGAGCCAGCCAGAATTTTTCATTTTCGATACCTTGGTGAAACACGTGGTCAACGCTCCGGGCGAATCCTTTGGCTAGTAGGGTTTGCGGGGCGAGCGGCGAACGCATGGGACCGCCGAGAGTATCGCCGTCCCCGCGCGCTAGGACCGGCACGCGGTGTTGCTTTGCCCACCAAAGCCCCTGCCACTGGAGAGCCGCATTGTACCCGTTAAGATGCACCGCATCGGGAGCAAAATCTGCCAAGGAAGAAACGAGTTTTCGGCTGAAACTGTGGAAAAAGGGTCCGTGCGTCCGGTTGGCCGAATCCGGGAATACCGTTTCAGAGTAATGCGTGGTGGTGCGGTTGTCCCAAGCAATGTTCCGCCCGAAGCCCGCGTCGCAATGTCGGGCGGTCTCGTGCGCATAAAAGGCAGCAGCCTCGATCCTTCCGCGCCGGTCAAGTTCGTCCAGCAAATTCGTGAAATACTGGATTCGGTGCGTGAAAAGAAAAGCAACACGGGCAGACATTGGATGCATTCGTCATCAAAGATCTTTCAAGATCCAGTCCTGCCATCTTGGCATTGTTGCGCGACGTGTCATTGCGTTGCTTCGAATTCTCACAGCGTTTCCAGACACCGGGTGAAACCACACTCAGCCTGCTGTGCCGCAAGCCAACTTAGGAACCAGCGCCGCCGCCGCTGCGTCTCTTGCAAGGCACGGGGAAATGATCGGAGGAAAGTCACGGGATGTCGAACGAATTGACGGAAAAAATAGGCTATACTCTCGATGCGGTGCACATGACTAGGTTGATATACCCAAGCCAGCATGAGTAAGGCGAAATAGGTCGATGCCACTTCCTCGACTGGCAACTGGAATGAACGTCCCGATTGCTGCATGTGATGTACAATGCAGGTGTCACGCACAACCCGAATCCGTTGCCCGACTGCGTGCAGCAGGCACCCAAACTCCAGATAAGCGGAACCAAAGCGAAAGCCTTCGCAAAAACATAATCCCCGATCAAAAACTTCTTTGGGACAGATGGCCGCACCATCCGCCCAAGCCCAGGTATGATCTGGATTGGACGGCGGGCGGGGCGCTCCCCGCAGCCGGAGTTCTCCCGGCGAAATCCACGCGGCCTCGATTTGCTCCCAGGCCGTAACTTCCGGCGCGCACCACGCCGCAGAGGCATCCGCCCGCACCGCCGCCAAGCATCTTTCCAAGAAATCAGTTGGATGTTCGTGGTCGTCATCAGCCGACATAATGTGTGAGCCTACGCATTGGCTAGCGGCGAAATTGCGGTTTGCATACAGCCCACGTCGCGGTCCCGCCACCCAGCGCGCACCGAATTGCCGCGCCAACTTTTCGACTGCAGGCTGAATGAGATCATCCGAATCGTCGGAAACAACGATTTCGTGCGGCTGGGCTGTTTGCGCGCGCCAACTCCGCAGGCTGCCCTTGAGCCAATCAACGCGATTGCGCGTGACCAGCGCAACCGAAATTCGGGGCCCGTTCATGTTGTCCACATTATTTGATAGGACGCGGGGTCGTGCCCGAGGGGACAAAGCTACCGTTGTTTCCGTCAAACAGAAACAGGACGTTGCAATAACCATCCAAACGCCAATCATCCGGGATGGGCGAGATCTCCTTTGACGACATGAGGAACGGTTTGTATCCAAGTAGAGCGAGACGCTTGGCGACCGGCCAATCATCGAACCGGGTGGAATCCAGCAGAGTCGTGTTGAACTCGATTATCAGCCAAGGTTTGTGGTGCGACAGGAGATAATCGCAACCTTCAAGTACTTCGTTCTCGTGGCCCTCCGCATCAATCTTCATTCCCCGAACCACGCGGTCGGGAAAGACATTTGCGGCTACGTCATCGAGACGCACCGTCTGCACTTCGAAGCTCTGGGCCGACCCGAGCGGCACAACGCTGGATAGATTGTGCTCCAACGGGCAACTGAATCCGCAAACACCCTCCTTGTCCGAAGCGGCCGCCTGCAAAACTTTCACCCGGTCGTCCAAAGTGTTGAGTGCGATGTTGTCCCTCAACCGCCCAGCCGTTTTCGAGTTGGGTTCGAGCGCGAGCACGCGGCCATCAATTCCGACAGCCGCAGCTCCAACTAACGCCCATGTGCCAAGATTGGCACCTACGTCGATGAACATATCGCCCGGCTGGAGATTGGCGTGCAATGTGCAGAGGTCTTGCCATTCCTCCCGCTCCAACCAGATCATACGCTCGAAAGGTAAAGCCATATCGACCTCGATTCGGACTCCGCCCGGTAAACGCGCGATCCGGCGCTCCGGCCGGTCAAATGTGCCGGACCACAAATGGATGATGCGCCATTTGCCCCTGAACTCGGGTGACAGTCGTAGGAAGTGGCCGATGAGGTCCATAAGTCTGATAAAATTCCCGGTCAAATGATCGGTTGTCGTAAAGCGCGAGCCGAATCCTGCGTCAGCTTGATACCGTGATTTGACCGGAAAGCGAATGGTCCTCGCGCAATCCCAGCCAAGCGTCCGCGAGGTAGACGGGCAATGGGGCAAGGGTTGTAGCAAGATTGAAAAGGATCACCCCGTGTAGATTTCTCAAATCTACGCAGAACGCGATCATAATCTGCACAATGAGGATCGTTGGAATGTAAGCAAGCGACTGAACTCGAATCCATGCCTTCCAGCAGTTCAGAGTCCAGAGCAGGCCCGCTACCTGTGCGAACGCGGCTGTTAGCATCACCCAGCCCGTCTCCGGGCCGAGCGTGCTGTATTTGCCACCCAACAGGAACAAAAACGCGTTGGGATATACCCACGCGAACCAGACAAAAGGAGCCAAATAAAGTGCCGTCCCTCCCGTAAAGAAGCCATAGAGCCAAGCGAGGCGTCGCTTTCCAGTAGTGCGTGCAAACCGTGGCGCGATTACGTTGGCGAAAGTCGTGGAAAAAACGGCCAATAAAGCCGTCAATCTGCCCAGCGCCGTGAGATCTGCGATGCCCAGTGTGTTGCCGAGGAAGCTCAGAATGAGCAATGTCACCTGCCCTTGAAAGCAGAAAAAAATCATGTTCGGCAGCGATTTATAAACCAGCCGCAGCAATTCCCGCCTATCGTCGCCGTTCAAGCTTGCGGACGGATCCGCTTTCTCGTGAGCCCAGCGACGCAGATAGACCATCCTTAACCAGTTCCCCATCACGTTGACGCTCGACGCTAGGACGGCATTGATGGAAGTGATCGCCATTATTCCAACAAGTGCAATGCGTAACACGGCTCCACCGAGGTCTAAATTTTGCAAGCGCCGGAACTGCCCATGAAGTTGCGGACTAATCTGCCAAATACTTGCCCCAAGCTGGGGGATCACCGCTGCCACCATGACGATGCAAAGTAGCGCCACGTAGAACATTGAACTGCCGTTCTTCAAAAGCATCCAGGCGGCCACAGGCACACAGACCGCGATGGAAATCGTCGCGAGGCGTCGCCGCAGATCCAACGCCGTATTGAGCAGTTCGCCAAAGCGCTTATGCTCATTCCAGACCCTCCCACCAATGGAACTAACACCAATGCCTATGCCAATATCAGCCAGCAGACTACACGAGCTTTGCATCCCGTTAGCAATAGCGTATAACGCGTAATCCTGCTTAGAAAGTGCCCGAATGATCAAAAGCCCTGCCAGCGCGATGAAAAGTTGCACCAACCCTTGGTAGCTGCCGAATTTAATCAGGATGGCAAACCAATAACGAAATTTTGCGAGATGAGCTTTCAAGCGACCAACGGCAAGTAAAATGTTACACCAGTCATCATGTCAGCATGTTTCCGGATGAGGTATTCTCACCGTTTTTCGTAAGAACGGTCGTTCGCAAACCAGAAAAAAAACATAGGAACATGCAACAATCGCTGGTATTATAACTACAACTAAACCTGCTGACGCGACCCACGGGGTCAGACGCTTAATTGGGGCAGCCTGCCAGACGACTTGCAATAGGGGGGCGTGAATCAAATAAATGCTGTAGGCAAAACTTCCCAGAGTCGCTAGTGGTTTCCAACTCAGCGCAATGTGGACGGGATGCTGGGCATTTGTCGACGCCATAACCAATGCCGCCATCGAAAATCCCCCAACTAAATAATCGGCCATAAAAGATGGAATGGGCAACCCCCGATAAATGCGCCATGTACTTGCAAGCACAACCAGTGCAGCCGCACCAATGGAAATCCAAGTCCAGTTTAAATTTTTTGCCCAAGCGTGATCTGAATTAAAACTGATACTAGCGCCTAACATGCCCAATGCAAATAATCCAATATAGTGCGCGCTCAGCGTTACGTGAATAAAGATGAAACAAAACACATAAAGTGCGAAGGATGCAGCCAAAGCTATGGCCACCGTGGTTTCCGCGCCGAGCTGCCGCCAGCTAAGGACGAGCAAAGGAAATAAAAAGTAGATTCTCCATTCTACCCCAATAGACCACAGGACGTAATTTATGGTATGCGATTCTCCAAAAGCATCTTGTGATAAAATTAGATGTGATACGATGCTTTTTACGGTGATCGGGATGCTGAGATCCCAAATAGAACCTGTCTTCTCATGAATAGAAAAATAAATTAAAATAAGCGAAAACAAAATTGCGCAGTAGTAAGTTGGCAAAATGCGTTGCGCACGCCGCCAGTAAAATTCCGAGACATACTGATATTTCCAGTTGCCGCCTCGTGCCACCGGCAGCATTAGACAAAAACCTGAAAGCACAATGAACAAATCTACCGCGTAAGTTCCATAAGTAAATGCACTTAATGGCCATCGTAGCCAGAATGCCATAGGCATCGTGTTTAATCCCGTATATGACAGCCCGTGATTCAGGACAACAAAAAGCGCTGCTACTGCGCGCAGACCATCCAAATAATCCAAATGGATCGAGTTCAAACCCTCGCCTTGAATTTTTTCTATCCTTTTAGTTTGTTCGGGTTGCGACAATGCCGTACTCCTCTCCCATATGATGTGGGTTTGACATTGTGTCATGCAAGCTTATTATACTATTCGGTATAACGTTGAGCATAGAAAGGAGGTAAGCGGGAAAAACCCGACCTGCGCGCGGCAGGGCGTAACACATGCGCTCAAAGCTTCGGCGGCACGCTCGGTGTCGTGGGAGCCTGCGTCCCGCCGGAAGGCTCGGAACGGTCGCGCGGCGGGAACTCATCCAGCAGGAAGCGCTTGCGGGCAGCTTCCATGCCGGGCTTGGTCGATGGATACTCCAGGCGCGCCGCGTTCTGGATGCGCAGGATGTCCGAGTACACGGCGTTCGCCGCAGCGATCTTCTGGCTGGTCAGCCCGATGCGGTCATCCACCGCGCCGGTCTTCGCCAGATTCACGTCGGCAAACTGTCCCACGGCTGCCTCCAGCGCGTCGGTGTCCTTGCCCAACCAGCCCTGCTCCTTCAACGCGACGGCGTTGTCGATGTTCCGACTGGATGCCAGGATGATTTGCGCTCGCTCCAACTCGGCGTCCAGCGTGCTGGGGTCGCTGATGCCCACCTGAAACTCGCTGTGCAGTTTGACCGGGTTGGCCGGGAACGCCAGTCGCGCGCTCCGGCGCGCCCCCGCCACCAAGCGCTCCATTTCGCCAAAGGCGGTCTTTTGGCTGCGGGTCAGCGTGCCCGCGTGGCCCGCCTGGGTCTTTTGACCGGAATCGTCCACCCCGAGTGCCGTGAGTTTCGCCTCGAAGCGCGTGACGAAGTTGTTCGTTGGCTTGTCCCCCTTGGCGTCGAGGCGTTCCGCCAGCGCGGCGGCGTAGTCGGGGTCGATCAACGCGTCGGCTAGATGCCGGGCAGCACCAAGCAGCGCCGACAGCGAACAATGAAATTTACGGCTGGCCATGGTTCCTTTCTAGTCGGTTTCGGGTGGTCAATTTTGCAGAAAGGCAGTTTTGTTACCAGTCGCGCCCGGTCGTGTCACGCAAAAAAGCTGTTCTCTTCCGCGAACGGAGCTGAACAATGAAGACCGCGTTTCTTTTGGCGATGCTCGCAAGAAGGGCAGAGAAGTACGAGGGAACGGCTACGTCGGACGGCAAAACGCCTGAGCGTAACGAGGGCGAGGCTGTCACCAACGGGATTTGTGCCGCGCGTCTTGGGAAAAAGGCTGCGCACCATGGATGATTGACTGCGCGCATGTCGGGGATGACCGCGAACAACGGGAAAATCGTTGCACACAAGGGGAAAATCGCCGCGCAACGCAAATATGCCCCGCGCCCTGCTCAAAACAGTCGAATCGCCACCGGACGCTTGCCGCCGCTCAGTTTGTCCAGGCAAGATAGACGAACTTTGTCATGCGATTTCTCCTTCTCAACCAGTACGGCCCGCCCGATTCGCCACCCACCGCCCGGCTGCTCGGTGAGCTGGCAGCGTTTCTGCGGACGCGCGGTCACGAGGTCGAGGTTCTCGCCCAACGCCAGACCTACGGGGGACGTCCGGCCAGCGGTCGGGAGCGCCTGCGGCGCGAATTGGCGGCGGCTTGGTTCGTCCTGCGCGCTGGTTGGTGGCGGCGGAGCCCGCGCCCTGATGTGGTACTCGCGTTGTCCTCGCCGCCCGGTTTGCTCGTGGTAGCCGCGCTCGTCGCTTGGCGGCAGCGCGCCCGGTTGGCGCATTGGGCAATGGACATCTACCCCGAACTCGCCGTTGTCTTGGGCGAGGTTCCGTCCGGCTTTCTGGCCAATACCGTGCAAAGGGCCATGCGCTGGGCTTACCGCCGCTGCGGGCTTGTCATCGCCCTGGACGACGATATGCGCGCACATTTGCAACTGCTCAGCCGCTGCCCGGTGAGGGTGCTGGAGCCCTGGCCTGCTGCTATCGCTGAACCGCAGATCGCCGGGGCCATCGCCGCCGAATCTGCCTGTGCCGATTCCTCCGCCTCCTGGACATGGCTCTACTCGGGCAATCTGGGGCGGGCGCACGAGTGGCAAACGCTCCTCGATGCGCAACGCCTCCTGGAGGATCGAGGGCTGCCCATCCGGCTGGTCTTCCAGGGCGACGGAGCCGCCCGCGCGCCTGCCGCCGTCTACGCGGAACGACTCGGCCTGCAACGTTGCGAGTGGCGGGGTTATGTCCCGGAGGAAGATTTGGTAGCCAGCCTGTTCCGCGCCCAAGTGGTAATTGTGACCCAGCGGCCCGAGACACGCGGCCTGCTCTGGCCGAGCAAGCTGGCGCTGCTCGAACGGCTGCCGCGTCCGATCCTCTACGTTGGCCCTGTGGACGGCGCCATCGCCCGTCGTCTGTGCGAACGGGGCGACGCCGGGGTATTTGCGCCTGGGCAAGCGCAGGCCATCGCCAATTGGATCGAAACCCTGTATCACCGTCCACCATCGGAGATATTGGAACGGCACGTCCGTAACTTACCGACGCAACAGAGTAGTTGTGCCGTCTTGGAAGAGTGGTTGACCGCGTGCGCGAAATGATCGACGCAAGGATTACTTCGGGCTGCGCCGGCAGAGCGTCGAAACGGTCGGTCATTCCGCACCGCGGGTAATACGCACTGGCCATGCATGAAGACAAAATTGTGAATCTCCCTCGACAAGCCTCTATCTTGACATGGTAGGAGTCACGGGCTCGAACCCCGTATCGCGCATGCTCTTTTCCGCCGTTGGCCTCGTTACTGCCCGGCGAGGATTTTCACCTTCAACGCGGGGCTGTCGGTCACCGTGTAACCTTCGCCAACCTCCAGCGTAAGCTTGACCGTTTTCTTGGCCATACCGCCGAGGTCGCCTTGCGGGACAATCTTGATCTGCCGACTCGTCTTGCCCGCTTTGATCTTCTTGGTGCCGCTCAGTTCCACGTAATCCGTGCCGTTGACCGCGCTGCCACGAATCGTGTAATGCACCAGCACATCGGTGCTCTGTGGCGATGACAAGCTCACCGTGAACACCGCCATCCCGCCGCTGCCGACCGTGGCCTCTGCCGTCGTGACCGCCAAGGCCGCTGAAGGAATCGGCGGCGCTTCCACCACCGGCGGCAAAATCAGCGTCGTGCGAAAAAGGACACCGCGCCCGCCCGCCCCGCCGTCCACCGTGGCACCGTAAAATTCGCCGTCCGCCGCCTGGATCAGCGCGGAAGGCCCCGCGCCATCCTCGCCGGTTACAAACGCGTGCATCCGCGTCGGCGTCCCCTCCGCGCTCAGCTTGACAACCGTCCCGGAAACCATGTCGAAATTGACGTACTGCGCGGCGTAGCTCGTGCCGTAAAAGGTGCCATCCCTGCTCTGCACGAGCGTCGTAGGCAAAGGCGTTTCGGTGGCCGCGCTGGTGTGCAGCACCGTGAAGGCCCCGTCCGGGGCAAGCCGGTAAAACACGCCACTACCGTTGCTGTCTCCGGCGGTCGTGCCGTAAAAACTGCCATCTTGACCCAGGATGAGGTCAGGAGAAGGGAAGTGGCTTTCGGTGTAGCCGAACTCGTGGACCGTTGTCATCGTCCCGCCAGGGGTCAGCTTGAACACCGTGCCGTACGTCGCGTTCAATCCGTAGGTAGTCGTGCCGTAGAGATTGCCGTCCGGTCCGGCGATCAGGCGCGACACCGTGCCCGTGTTTGCGAGCGGCCGCAGCGGCGTCACCGTGCCGTCCGGCGTCGCCTTGTAAAATTCGCCCTCTGCCAACGTGTTCCCAAAGTAGGCGGGTACCCGGTGGGTGCTGCCGTAAAAGTTGCCGTCCGGCCCTTGCGTGGGTGGGTAGGATGCCCCTCCTTCCAGTTCGGTGAAATGGTGGAGCGTGGTCAGCGTGCCCGCAGGCGTGACCCGGAAAATCGTTCCGAAATTGTTGTCGCCCCGTTGCGCGGTGGTGCCGTAAAAATTGCCGTCGGCGGCCAGCGTCAGGCCCGTCGGAGCCTCGCCGTCCGCGTCGCCGAAGCTGCAAAGTGTCGTGACGTGGCCGTCCGGTGCCATCTTGAAAACCGTTCCATGGTCCACCGTGCCGCCGCTCCGCGTGGTGCCGTAAAAGTTGCCGTCGGCGGTCTGGATCAACGCGGACGGAGTCTTCCCCTCGGTACTGTCGAAGCGGTGCAGCGTGGTTACCGCCGAATCGAGCGAGATCTTGAGTACCAGCAACGCCGTGCCTTGGCCCACACGGTTCGCGGCGGCCAGCTTGAGGTAGTAGCTGCCGCCGTTGGTCGGTGTGCCGGAGAGGATACCTGTCGTTTTGTCCAAGCTCAGGCCGCCGGGCAACGCGGTATCATAGGTCCCGTAACCGGCCCCGAAGCCGAGCGGCTGGTGCGAGGCGGTGATCTGGTACGTGAAGGGCTGGCCGACCTGGGCCGTCGCGGCGAGACGGCTGGTGATCACCGGGACGTTGTTGACCGTCAGCAACAGCGTTGCCGTGCCCGTCGCCGCCCCGTTGGATACTTTGAGTGTCACATAGTAGGAGTCATCCGTGTAACCGATCACCGTGCCAGAAATCAGGCCCGTGGTCGGGTCGATAGTCAATCCGGCAGGCAAACCGAATGCCTGATAAAGCGTCGGGTACCCGGTCGCCGAGATCTGGTACCGGAAAGCCTTGCCACCGGCGGCGGTAGCGGAGAGTTCGCCCAGGATGATCGGCACGGTGCCCGGCCCGTCGTAGATGGCCTCTACCCCGGCAATGTCGTCGGGTTGGATCGTGTCGATATCCGTGATGTAAGGCGTCATGATCGACGCCGAATTTTGCGGCGTGTGGTCCAGGCCGAGGACGTGGCCAAACTCGTGGATGGCGACCCGGCGCAGGTCGATCAGGTTGCGCCCGGCGGTGTAGGTCCGCAGGCCGCCACGGTAGGAATCGAAAGGTTTGGCGGAATTGAAGACCACGTCCGATTCGCTGCGGAAGTTGGTGCGCGTGTTGTAATAGGAAACCGTGGTCGCCAGCGTGTCGCTGCCGAAGGCCTCGCCGTAAAGGGTAGAGCTGAAAAAGACGGAGTTTCTACCGTCGCGCTCCGCCGGGGTAAACACGGATTCATCGACCTGGAACTGGATGCCGCTCCCGGCGAGGTAGGGGTTCCAGATGTCCAAGGCTGCCTCGGCCACGAGGTTCCAATTCGCCGCGCCGTCGAGCAACCGGCGGTCTGGCGTGCCGAGTTGCAGGTTGATGACGATGGGTTGGTCGCTTTCCCAGCGTCGGCCGTTGAGGACGTAGGCCCGGGCGGTGGGAACCGACAGGCCAAAAGCTGTCGCGCCGAGCCAGAGGGCGGCAAGGATTTTTCGTAACGACACGTTCATCTAGGCAGAAAGCAGAAGGAAAACTAATGGTTGAGTACCGCCGCCTTGCCGAGGATTTCGGCACGGAATTCCTCCGCCGCCATCGCCTGCGCGCCACTGTGCGCGTAACGCCGCAGACGCGGCACCCCTCCCTCGTCGAGTTTGCCGATTTCCGCCGTGTTGACCACGGGGAAATGGTCGTCGGTGAAAATGCGGTCGCGGCCCGTGGCGGTGTCCTTGACGACGTGAAACCGGCCCTGCGCCACCCCCACCAATGGACAGAACTGCGTGCCGTTGTTGACCACGAACAACACCGCGTCTTGGCCGACCTCGAATTGCGGCATGTCGGGGACTTCCATGCCCACGCCGTCCAACTCGCCGCCGAGGAATTTCAGCGTTTGTTCGGGCACGGATTCGCCCTTGTATGTTTCTTCTACGCGGAAGGTGACGAAAGTGTTGATGTGGCGTTTCTCGCCTTCCCCGACCCAGCGCGCGGTCTTGGCCGTTACCACGCCTTTAAAGACGGTGTCAGCCCGCGCCACGAGCTGATCAAAATCGCGCGTCAGCACCGTCAGAGCGCGACTGGTGGCCGCCCCGGCCAAAAGCAGCAGACCAAGGGCGAGGCAGCGAAGAAGTTTCATGGGTCGAAAAAAGTGTCGATTATTTTAAGGTGCCGCGGGGAAAAAGCGAGGATTTTCCGAGGTGGGGACGGCGATCTCTCGCCGTCCGCCATAAATGAAACCGTGCCGAACAAATGATCTGCGGACAGCCGCCTATTTCTGTAGGGCAACGGGCCCCGTTGCCGCCACCGGTGGCGCCGATGGCTCTTTGCATCCTCACACCCTGACCGTCCGAGAAAGGCGCGCATCATCTGTCGGCAACGGGGCCCGTTACTCTACAGCCAGACAGCCGGGCAGCTACGCGGCGGTGTTTTACCATCGCGCCCGGGGGTTAGCAGTCCACCTTAGCCCCCTCGGGTACGGAAGGTGCTTAACGGGGATTGCTCTCTGTAACCGGCACTTTTTACCTACCTGCCGGACCAGAAAAACTGCCTTTTTGCCGGCCATGCTCGATTTCGACACCTTTACCCAGCGCCTCAACGTGCTCTCACCCGTCCAGAAGATCGGGCGGGTCGCACAGGTGACCGGCTTGGTCATTGAGGCCGATGGCCCCAACGTCGGGCTGGGCGACGTGTGCGAGATCCGGCCCAAAATCGAGGACCGCGCCCCGCTTTCCAGCCAGCCGCCGCTCTATGCCGAGGTCGTCGGCTTCCGCGAACACCGCCTGCTGCTCATGCCTTTGGGCGAGGTGGGCCGCCTCGGGCCGGGCGCGGAGGTTGTCGCCTGCCCATCGGCCTCGACGCTGGCGGTCGGCCCCGGCCTGATCGGGCGCATCCTCGACGGCCTGGGCAACCCGATGGACGGCCTCGGCCCCCTCCGCCATGCCGACGACGCCTACCCGCTCAAAGGCGCGCCGCCCAATCCGTTGCGGCGCGAGCGCATCCGTGATTCGTTCGAGACCGGCGTGCGCGCCATCGACATCTTCATCCCGGTCGGGCGCGGCCAACGTCTGGGCATCTTCGCGGGCAGCGGCGTCGGCAAATCGAGCCTCATGGGCATGATCGCCAAAGGCTCCGAGGCCGACGTGAACGTCATCGCGCTCATCGGCGAGCGGGGCCGGGAACTGCGCGAGTTCATCGAAAAAGATCTCGGTGAGGCCGGGCTGGCGCGCACGGTGGTCGTCGCCGCCACGTCCGACCAGCCCGCGCCCGTGCGCCTGCGCGCCGCGCTGACGGCGACCGCCGTGGCCGAGTGGTTCCGCGACCAGGGCAAGAGCGTCCTGTTCATGATGGATTCGGTCACGCGTTTTGCGATGGCCCAGCGCGAGATCGGTCTGGCCGTGGGCGAGCCGCCCGCCAGCCGGGGCTACCCGCCCAGCGTGTTCGCCCTGTTGCCCCGCCTGCTGGAGCGCACCGGCGCGGCGGAGCGCGGCTCCATCACAGCGTTCTACACCGTGCTGGTCGAGGGCGACGACATGAACGAACCCATTGCCGACACCGTGCGCGGCATCCTCGACGGCCACATCGTCCTCTCCCGCGCGCTGGCCACGGCGAACCATTTTCCGGCCATCGACGTGCTGGAATCCATCAGCCGCCTCAACCGCGACGTATCCACGCCAGAGCAACTCGCCCGCGTCGGCCACGCGCGGGACTTGATGGCTCTCTACCGCCGCCACGAGGACCTCATCAGCATCGGTGCCTACGCCAAAGGCTCCAACCCGAAATTGGATCAGGCCGTGGACCTGCGTCCGCTGTTCGAGGTGCTGTTGCGCCAGGGTCTCGACGAGCCCTGCACCCGCGCGCAGGGCCACGAGGTCCTCCAGAAGATCGTGCCCGACGCCCCCGCCCTGCGATGAAACCCGCCCCCTTCCGACTCACCTCTGTACAGGGCCTCTACGCCAACCGCGAGGACCAAGCGCGCGCCCGCTACGGCGAGGCCGTGCGCGCCCGCGAGTTCGCCGCCGAGGCTCTCGCCGCCGCCCGCGCGGACCTGGACGCCCACACCGACGCCTACGGCGAGCACCGCTGCACCGCCGGGTTCGCCGCCACCTCGCACGCCCGCCACTGGGCCGCGTTGCAAGAGGGCCAGGCTCGTTGCCGCGCCATGCAGGCCAAGGTGGCCGAGGCCGCGCAGGTCGAAGAGCGAATGCAGGCCGCGCTCGTCGAGGCGCGCCGCTCACACGAGAGCATCCTCAAACTCCGCACGCGGCACGACGAGGAGCAACGTCTCGCCGCCCTGCGCCACGAGGAACACGCGCTGGGCGACTTCTTCAACGCCAACCTGATCCGCCGCGCGCGTCTGGCGGCCACGTCCGCCGGATACTGACCCTCCCATGAGCAAGCTACTGCGCAATCCTCTGATGCTGATGCTGTTGGCGGGACTGGCCTACCTCGGCACCACCGCCGCCGTCCTGCGGCTGAACTGGGCCAAGCTCGGCACGCCGCTTGAGACTGAACCCGTCGAAAAAGTCCGCCCCGCGCTGGTGACGGTCGGTGCACGGCCCTTCGACTTATGGAGTTCGGAGACCAACGAGATGATCGCGGAACTGGGCCGCGAAAAGGCGCACCTGGAGGAACGCGCGCACGATCTGGACACGCTCCAGACCCGGCTCGAAGGCGAGCGCACCGAACTGGACCGCCTCAAGACCGAGATCGTCCAGAGCCGCCAGGAACTAGACAAGGCCGCCACCGAATTGACCGAGGAGGAAACCAGGAACCTCCGGCCGCTCTCGCAGACCTACGCCAAGCTCTCGCCCAAGGCCGCCGTGGCGATTTTCCGCGAGTTGGACGACGCCACGACGCTCAAAATTCTCGCCCTGATGAAGAACGACGCGGTGGGCACGATTTTCGAGGAAATGGCGCGCACCGCCGACCAGAACGGCACGATGGCCGTCCGCGCCGCCGCGCTGACCGAGAAATTGCGCCTGCTCAAGAAAACGCAGGCGACCGGCGGTGCCGTCGCCTCGTCGCAAACCCCGTGACGCACTTCCCTCTTCCGACTTACCTATGACGACCTCTCTGCAACCCATCTCGTTGCGCCCCGCCCGGACTGCCGTGGCCAACGCGGCCCGCCACGTTCGCGCCGCCGTCGATGGAAGTGACGACGGCAAGCAAAAGGCGTTCGATGACCTGCTGTCCAGTTCGTCTGCGCCGGGCGACCCGCGCAAGACCGAACACGAGGGCGTGCAGTCCGAAGTTCCCGTCCGTCCGAAACCTGCGCGCGATCCCCTGGAAGAGCGCCAGGCCACGCCCCCGGCGGGCACCACGTGCGAGGCCACGCCACTGGCCGCCTTGGCCATGCCGCTGAACCAGGCCGCGCTGGCCGCTTCCGTGTCGAAGGAAAAGGCGGCAGACGACGAGAAATCGCAGCCTCAGGGACAATCGCCGGACGATCCGCAGATCCGCACCGCGACCACCGCCAACGCGACGGTCCCGACCGGCAGCACTCCCAAGCCCGGCCAACTGCCCGTGATCGAACCGCACGGCCCGCCGGTCCACCTCGACGACGAGACACCGGCTGCCGCCGACCCCACCAAGGCTGTCGCGCCGAAAATCCCGGACATCCGCCCGCAAGGTTCGCCCGTGCAACCCATCGAGAACACGGCCCAACAAGTCAAGGCTGCGGACGGAACTATCGATCCGGTCGGTTCGGTTGAACCGCACGGTCCTCCGTCAGCCCTGCCAGACGGGGTCCCCACCCCACAATCGACCGGCGGAATGGCCAAGGGCGGTTTCACGACCACGATTCCCAATCCTGTTATCGTGCGGGCGGAAACCGTGCCGACGTCGGCACGCTTCGCCTCGGAGCAGGAAGCGGCCTCGCATCCGCCCGCGACCGCCTCGGGCCAGGACGCCGCCACCGCATCCGCCGCGAACCCCGCGCTTCACACGGTTGCAACCCAGGCGCCCATCACGACGGCGGCGCAGTTGCCCGCGAGCGCGGGCGTCACGGCCACACCGACGGACGAAGAATGGTCGGCAGAAACGTTCCCCGCTACCGGCCTACCCCCGGCAAACCCTGCCTCACGCGCCAAACCGGTCCGTAACAAGAACAACGCTGTTCGCGCAGAAAAATCTGCGCAAGATTCTAAAGCAGAGATACTAAGCCATTTCAACATCTCTCGTGGCACACCTGTTGCTAAGCGTCAGGCTGCCGTGACCACTTTCCCGTCAACCCCCGAAACCGCCGAGCGCGCTGCCCTGCCCAAGCGGGACGCTGCGCCCTTCGCTGCGTTCGGTGAGTTGCGGGACAAGGACCACGCGGAAAAACCCGCCGCCTTCCTGTCGGCGGCGGTCGCCACCACGCTGCACGCCACCGGCCCCTTGGCCACCACCCCCACCGCCGAAACCGCCGCGCCCGCGAGCGGGATCGTCGAAGTGGACAAGGTCGAATCGCTCTTGCAAGCCGTCCAGCAGACGGCGGAAAAAGTCCGCCTCGACGGCCACGGCCAGATGGAGCTCCGCGTCCGGCTCAACGGCGCAGACGACGTGACAGTGCAGGTCCGCGTGGACGGCGACGCCCAGCCCCAGATCACTTTCCAGACGAACTCGCCCGAACTGCGCCAGGCGCTCGAACGCGGTTGGGGCGACCTCGCCGCCACGTCCTCGAAAACGTCGGTCAGCGAGGCGCGTTTTGCCCCAGCGGCAGCGGCGGCGAGCAGCCCGGCGCATCCGCCCGCGCCTTTCCTCTCCGAAGACTCCGCCGCGCAACCCGCCGGACACCGCCCCGCCCACCGCTGGAGCAGTTGGGCCTGAAACGCGCCATTTTCACACTCTCTCAGCCACCGCCATGACCGTCACTTCGTCCAATCCCGCCGCCCCCGCCACGAGCACGACCGCCCACGCTCCCATTACGCAAAAGTCGCTCGGGCAGGACGACTTCCTCAAGCTCCTCGCCACCCAGCTCGCCGCCCAGGACCCCATGCAGCCGATGGACGACACGCAGTTCATCTCGCAGATGGCCAATTTCTCGTCGCTCCAGCAGATGCAGGCGCTCAACCAGAAATTCGACGGCTACACGAATGCCCAAATGGCCGCCTCGGCCCCGCAGTACCTCGGCAAGCAGGTCACGGTGCTCGACCCTGTCACGGGCCACTCGATCAGCGGCGTGCCCAGCGCGGTTAACACCTTCGAAGGCACGACCACGCTGACCATTGACGGCGCGGATTACCCGCTCTCCGCGATCACCAGCGTCTCGACCCCGACCGCCCCGGCTACCACTCCTACCACCACCCCCACCGCGAGCTAAATCCGCATCGCGCCCACCAACCTTCCGTCCGCTTCAACCCACCCCACTCCTATGGCACTCATCGGTTCCCTCGACAGCGGCGTCAGCGCCCTGAACAACTTTTCCAAGGGCCTCCAGGTCATCAGCGACAACATCGCCAACGTGAACACCGTCGGCTTCAAAGGCTCGACGACCACCTACGCCGACACCTTCAGCGACGTGCTCCAACGCTCCTCGCCCGCGCCCGCCGGCGGCAACGTTTCTAACACCACGGCGACCCAGATCGGCCTCGGCATGCAGATCAGCTCCATCAAGGCTAACTTCGGCGAGGGCACGCTCAGCACCACCGGCGTGCCGACCGACCTGGCCATCACCGGTAGCGGATTTTTCAGCGTCCACGACGCCCAGAGTAACACGAGCTATGTCACTCGGGCGGGCGACTTCCGGCTCGACGACACCGGCAACATCGTCACCCAGAACGGCCTGCGCCTCCAGGGCCTGACCGGCGGCTCGGTCTCGTTCTCGGCCACCAGCGTCAACGGCCAACTGGTTTACACGCCCACCAAATCCGCCCCCGCAGCGACTGGCGACTTGAAGGTCGGCCTCAACATCGCCTTGGGCAGCGGCCTGACCAACGACACCGGCGGCCAGTTCACCGACGCGCAGGTCGAGGCGGGCAAGCCACGCCTGGAATCGTTCGCCATCGGCAAAGACGGTTCGCTCAACCTCTTCCTATCCAACGGCGACAGCTTCGCGGCGGGCAAAGTCATGCTGCAAAACTTCCGCGACCCCAACGCGCTCATCCGCGATGGCAGCAACCTGTATTCTAACATGGACGCCGCGGGTCCCGAGGGCGGCATCAGCCTGACCGCCGACAACAACACGCCCGGCAGCAACGGCCTGGGCGGCATCCAGTCCGGTTCGCTGGAGCTTTCCAACGTCGATCTGACCAAGGAATTCAGCGACCTGATCACCACGCAGCGCTCGTTCCAGGCAGCGTCGCGCATCGTCACGGTGTCCGACTCCGTGCTCGAAGAAATCGTCAACCTCAAGCAACGCTAATCTTTCAATCTCGCCGTCATGGCCGCCACCGAAACTTCACCTGCCCCCGCCGCCGAAGCCGCCGCGCCTGCGTCGAAACCGCCGGGCGTCATGCTGCCGCTGCTGGCGGTTTTCGTCTTGATGCCCGCGCTGGCCTACGGGCTGACGCAGTACGTCCTGATTCCCAAGCTGCGCGGCGCGCTCCCGGCGGCTACGGAGGGCAGCGCCGAGGCTGGCGCGCACAAGGGCGAGGCCAAGACCGCCACCAAGACGGCGGAAGCGCCCAAGAAGGGCGAGGCCAAGAAGAACGAGGGTGGTGCGGAAGCGTCGTTCGAGTTCAAGGATGTGATCGTCAACCTCTCCGGCGCGCTTGGCACGCGTTACCTCAAGACCAGCTTCACGACGACCGGCTCGGATTCGCGCATCCCGCAACTCATGGAG
>CAXTBX010000097.1:0-18300 GCA_964242205.1 uncultured Chthoniobacterales bacterium | reverse complement strand
CACACCGCTACGAATACGCTTCGGGTGGCCCGCAGACCCGGACGACCGGAGCACTCACCAATGGCCGAATTTTCTTTCGACAACACCTACACACGGCTGCCGGAGCGGTTCTTTGCGAAAACCACGCCCACCCCGGTCAATGCCCCTCGGCTGATCCAACTGAACAGGTCTCTCGCCTTGCGCCTCGGCTTGAATCCCGATTGGCTTGCCAGCCACGAAGGCGTAGAAATCCTGGCAGGCAACCGCGCTCCCGCTGGAGCCGCCTCCATCGCCATGGCGTATGCCGGCCACCAGTTCGGCGGCTTCGTCCCACAGCTCGGGGACGGGCGGGCCATTCTTTTGGGCGAGGTCTTTGATCAAGATGGAATCCGGCGTGATATCCAACTCAAAGGTGCGGGCCCCACTCTTTTCTCGCGTCGTGGCGACGGCCGGGCTTCTCTGGGTCCGGTTCTGCGTGAATACGTCGTCAGCGAGGCAATGGCAGCGTTGGGTGTCCCCACCACCCGCGCGCTCGCCGCAGTGGCCACGGGGGAAAAGGTGATCCGCGGAGAGCCCCTTCCCGGTGCCGTGTTCACGCGCGTGGCGTCCAGCCACATCCGCGTGGGCACGTTCCAGTTCTTTGCTAACAAGGGTGACGTGGAGGGCGTCCGGTTGCTCGCGGACCATGTTGTCGCCCGGCACTACCCGGATGCAGCCCACGCGGAGTGTCCCTACCGCGCGCTCCTCGACGCCGTGATCAAGGCACAGGCCGAGTTGATCGCGCGATGGATGCTGGCCGGGTTCATCCATGGGGTGATGAATACAGACAATATGTCGATTGCCGGCGAAACCATCGACTATGGACCCTGCGCCTTTCTGGATCAGTACGACCCCGAAGCGGTCTTCAGCGCGATTGATAGCCAGGGTCGTTACGCCTATGGGAACCAGCCTTCCATCGGAGCCTGGAACCTCACGCGTCTGGCGGAGTGCCTGCTACCACTTTTGTCCGAGGATGACGACCGGGCCGTCAACCAGGCGCAAGAGGCGCTCGGAGCCTACGCGATAATCTTTGGCGAGGCATACGAGAAAGGTCTCAAACGTAAGCTCGGTCTGCTCACAGACCATGAACAGGACGCGGCGCTCGGGCGCGATCTCCTGAAAGTCATGGCTACGAACGGCGCGGACTTCACACTCACCTTCCGGCGGCTGAGTGACGCGGCGTTGACTCCAGAAAACGATGCGAGCGTGCGGAGCTTGTTCACGGACCCGTCCGCCTGCGACCAGTGGGTGTCACGATGGCGGCAGCGGCTCGCGCTGGAGGGAATCGACCCCACCGCACGACGCGCCGCGATGCGTGCTGTGAACCCAGCCTTCATCCCGCGCAACCATCGCGTGGAGGCAGTGATTCGGGCGGCTGTCGACGCGGATGACTTCGGCCCGTTCGAGGAACTGCTGGCCGTGCTCTCGCGACCGTTCGAGGATCAGCCGGCGTTCGCGCGCTACAGCCAGCCCCCGCGACCCCACGAGCTGGTACGCCAGACGTTCTGCGGGACATGAGTCGGATGGCGCATGATTGAGATGTGCGGCTGACTCGTCAGACACACCAAAAGCAGGTTTCCTCGACCGCGATACACTCACGAACCAACTGCTGACAATCAGCAGCCACGTTGTAGTGAACGCCGATAGAAGCGCAGGATCATCTCATCGATAGTACGCGGGGAACCGAGTGGTGGTTAATCGCAGAGTGACGCACTGGTAGCCGCGATAATCGTTGCTCTCCTACCGTGCGACGCCATGCCGGTCAGAACGGTTCCCGCCCCACGCCTGCATCGGCCTTGTCGACATTGACACGACGGCGAGGTGCACGAAGGCATTCTTGTCATTCACGGCCGATTGGCCAACGAGGTGATAAATGTTTTCCGGTTGCCGTTCGATTTCGGCTTCGAAGTTGAACAAGACGCGGAGGTTCCCACGCGGGCACGGGTCTCTTAAATGATCGTTGCAACCGTGATCCACTGGATAGTAGTTTTTCTGGCAACGCCTGATGCCGGTCACAATCCCGCAGGGACGGGCACGCGCTGAAAATTAACGTGTCAGCTTTCGGGAGACTCGCCTTTCCCCGAAGCGGCGAATACGCTGTTTCCCTAGCCATGCCTACCGAAAACGATCATCCGCAAGGTGCCGAAACCGGGTCCGATGCCCCGGAGGCCGCCGAGTCACCACTGGCGTTGGCCCAAGGGCTGCCGGCGGTCGCCCCCGACCTCATCGAGGAAATCCACGCGGACGAGATCGACAACATCGTGCCCGCGCGCAACTACCACCAGTTGCCGGTGGTGGCCCTGGGCGGCTCGGCGGGCTCCATCCAGGCGCTCAAGACGTTCTTCCAGGCGCTGCCTGCCGAGACGGGCATGGCCTACGTGGTCATCCTCCACCTCTCGCCCGACCACACGAGCACCCTGCCCGAGTTGCTCCAAGCGACGACCACCATGCCGGTACGGGCAGCCCAGGACGCCGAGCGGGTGGAGGTCAACCGCGTGTACGTCATCCCGCCGGGCAAGCACCTGCTCGTCGTCAATGGCCACCTGCGTCTGACCAACCTCGATGCGCAGCGTGGCACTCGCGTGGCCGTGGACATGTTTTTCCGTACCCTGGCCGACACCCACGGCTCCCACGCCACCGCCGTCGTGCTCTCGGGCGCGGACGGCGACGGATCCATCGGGCTCAAGCGCATCAAGGAGCGCGGCGGATTGACCATCGCCCAAGACCCTGAAGAAGCCGAGCACGCTTCCATGCCGACTACGGCCATCGACACGGGCATGGTGGACTGGGTCTTGCGCGTGGCCGACATGCCCGCGCGCATCCTGGAATACCGCGCCAATGAGGCGAACCTGCGCCTGCCCCCGGAGGACGGTCCGCAGCCCGCCAAGCCCGCCGTACCGCCGGTGGATGTCGACGAGGCGGCCCTGCGCGAGGTGCTCGGCTTTCTGCGCGCCCGCACCAGCCACGATTTCACCTACTACAAGCGCGCGACCATCGTGCGGCGGGTCTCGCGCCGCCTGCAAATCAACGGCATCCCCAACCTGCCCGACTACGTGAGTTTTCTGCGCACGCACCCGGGCGAGGCGGGAGCCCTGTTGCAGGACCTGCTCATCTCGGTGACGAACTTCTTCCGCGACCGCGACACTTTCGCGGCGCTGGAAAAGGACATCATCCCGGCACTTTTCACAGGCAAGGGGCCGGAGGACACCGTGCGGGCGTGGAGCGCGGCCTGCTCCACAGGCGAGGAGCCATATTCCCTGGCGATGCTGCTCGTCGAGCACGCGCGCACCCTCGACCACCCGCCCAGCATCCAGGTCTTCGGCTGCGACCTGGACGAGGAAGCCATCGAGCACGCGCGCGCGGGCGTCTACACGCACTCTATCACCGCCGATGTGAGCGAGGAGCGGCTCGCCCGCTTCTTCGTCAAGGACACGCGCGGCTACCGGGTGCGCCGGGAACTGCGCGAGATCGTCCTTTTCGCCGAGCACGACCTGCTCAAGGACGCGCCCTTTTCCAAGCTCGATTTCGCCTCCTGCCGCAACCTGTTGATTTACCTCAACCGCGAGGCGCAAGACCGGGCGTTGGAAATCTTCCACTTCGCGCTCAAGCCCGAGGGCAAGCTCTTCTTGGGCAGCTCCGAATCGGTGCCTGAGGAAAACGACCTTTTCCAAACCCTGGACAAGAAACACCGTTTCTTTGTGCGCCGCAGCGTGCAGCGCGCGGCCTTGCCCGTACCCACAGGCATCGGCACGCTGCAACGCGTTTTGCAGGCCAAGGAAGCGCCCGTGCTGCCCGGCCCGATCTTCAGCCAGGCGGTGGCCGCGACTTTGTCTCCAACGTCTGCCCTGCCTCCCTCGGAGGAGCGCGCGGCGTTGACCGAGTTGCATTTCCGGTTCATTGAGCGCTGTGCGCCACCTTCGGTCATGCTTAACGAGCGCCACGACATCGTCCATCTCTCGGAGAACGCGGGCCGCTTCATGCAGCCCGTCGGCGGCCTGCCGACCATGAACCTGCTGCGCTCGATCCACCCGGCCCTGCGCACGGAGCTGCGCGGCGCGCTCTTTGCAGTGGTGGAAACCGGCGCGCCCGTGGATGTCTTCGGCGTGCCCATGACACTGGAGGGAGTCGCCCGGATGGTGGACCTGCGCGTGGCCCCCGCGCCCGAGCTGGCGCCCGGCTACCTCTTGGTGAGCTTCGCGGCGCGGGACCCGGACCCGGCGGCCAACGGCAGCGTGCCGCCACGCCTGGAGACGGAAGCCGTCGTGCGCCACCTGGAGCAGGAGGTCGAACACGTGCGCGGCCAGTTGCGCGACACCGTGGAACGCTACGAGGCCAGCGCGGAGGAGTACAAGTCCAGCCACGAGGAACTCCAGAGCATGAACGAGGAGCTGAGAAGCGCCTCGGAGGAACTGGAAACCGGCCGCGAGGAACTCCAGTCCATCAACGAGGAGCTGAACACCGTCAACGCAGAACTCAAGGTCAAGGTGGACGAACTCGGCCACGCGAACAGCGACCTGCACAACCTGATGAACGCCACGAACATCATCACGGTGTTCCTGGACCGCGAGTTGCGGATCACCCGGTTTACGCCCAACGCGGCGGAACTCTTTTTCCTGATCCCGACCGACGTGGGCCGCCCGCTGGCGCACATCAAGCAGCGGCTCGACTATTCCGAGTGCGAGACAGACGCCGAGAAGGTGTTGCGCACGCTGGTGCCCATCGAGCGCGAGGTGGACGGCACGGATGATCGACACTGGTTCCTGGTCCGTTTCCAGCCCTACCGCACGACGGAGGATCACATCGGCGGGTTGGTATTGACCTTCGTGGACATCACTGAGCGCAAGCGCGCCGAGATCGCACGCCGCCGGACCGAGGAGCGACTGCGCCTGATCGTCAACAGCGCGAATGACTACGCCATCTTTACCCTCGACCTGGAGCGCCGCGTCACCAGTTGGAGCCCCGGCGCGCAAATCATCCTCGGCTATACGGAAGCGGAGATCCTGGGCCAGCCCGGCGACATCGTCTTCACCCCGGAGGACCGGGCGGCGAACGCCCCGGTGCTGGAAACCGGGAAGGCCAAGGCCGAGGGCCACGCCGAGAACGAGCGCTACCACTTGCGCCAGGGAGGCGAGCGTTTCTACGGCAGCGGCATGACAATGGCGTTGCGCGAGGATGACGGGACGATCATCGGCTACGTCAAGATCATGCGCGACCTGTCGGAGGCCAAGCGCACGGACGACGCGTTGCGTGAGAGCGAGGGGCGTTTTCGCACGCTGGCCGATGCCGTGCCGCAGGTCATCTGGGCCAATGATGCGGAGGGCAAAGCCAATTACTTCAACGGGCGCTGGTTCGAGTACAGTGGCCTTTCCCTGGAAGAAAGCGTCGGACCCGGCTGGCAGGCCATCGTACATCCAGAGGACGCGCCCGCCTCGGCCGAACGCTGGCAGCACGCCTTGGCGGCGGGCGAAGTTTTCGACGCCGAATATCGCCTGCGCCGCGCGGACGGCGAATACCGCTGGCACATCGGGCGCAACGTGCCGCTCAAGGACGAGGCGGGCCACATGCTCGGCTGGTTTGGCAGCGCCACGGACACTGACGACCTCGTGCACGCGAGGGCGCAAGCTCAGGCAGCCAACGCCGCGAAAGATCATTTTTTGGCCGTGCTCTCCCACGAACTGCGCACCCCGCTCATGCCCATCACCATGGCGCTGGCCTCGCTGGGCCGCCGCCAGGATCTGCCGGAGGTGGTACGCAAGGCGCACGCCATGATCCGGCGCAACGTGGAGCTGGAAACGCGCTTCATCGACGACATGCTCGATGTCACGCGCATCGCCCAAGGCAAGATGGAGATCGTGCGCCGTCCCATGGACCTGCACGAGTCCATCGAGCGAGCCGTGGAGGTGTCCTCGCCCGACATCGAGGCCAAAGGGCAGCAACTCATTGTGAGCCTGGAGGCCGCCGAGCACATCGTGAGCGGCGACTTTGCCCGCCTGCAGCAGGTGTTCTGGAACCTGCTCAAGAACGCGAGCAAGTTCACACCACGAGGCGGTGCCATCCACCTCCGCTCTCGCCGTGAAGGGACCGACCAAGTGGTGGAAGTGACCGACACTGGGATCGGGATGGACCCGGAAGCCCTTGGGCGGGTCTTCCGGCCCTTCGAGCAGGCCAACGCGAACATCACCCGTGAGTTCGGCGGACTGGGGCTGGGGCTGGCCATTGCCAAGGGCACGGTGGAAGCGCACGGAGGCACCCTGCGCGCCAGCAGCCCGGGGCCTGGCCAAGGCGCGACTTTCACCGTTACCTTGCCGACCACCGCTATGCTCGGAGCCGTGGAAGCTGCCAATTGATTGAGGCAGAACAACTCTAGCCAAGACAGCCCGCCTCAATTTCAAGGAAAGCGGTCTGCGTCACAAACGGTTTGGTCCGAGCGGGCGAATCCGTTGCTCGATTCATGACTGCCGCGACCTCTCCTGCCTGTTCTCCGAAGCCGTTGCGGATCTTCCTGATCGAGAACCATCCCGATACCCTGGAGTACATGCAGATGTACCTGGAAATGCTCGGCCACACCGTGCAATCGGCCGATTCCATGACCAAGGCGCTGGCGGCGTTGCCGACGGCGGATTGCGACGTGCTGATTTCCGACATCGGCCTGCCAGATGGTGACGGTTGGATGCTCATGCGCCACCTGCAACTACCCCGGCCCATCTACGCCATCGCCATGAGCGGCTTTGGGATGGGAGCAGACCAGCTCAGGAGCCAGGAAGCGGGTTACCGTCACCACCTGCTCAAGCCGATCAAACCCGAGGAACTCGACGTTGCGCTGGAGGAGGCTGCACGGGAGCGGGCAGCCGTGTAACGGCGTGGATTTCTTAAAGCTACTGACTAGACCGATCCCACTTCCCGCCAGGCTCATCCGCGTGGTCCGCTTCTTCTATGATGGCTTGAAGTTCATCCCACCCGAACGGTTTGACGAGGTGCCAGTGGCAACCCTCCGCTTTGCTCCGTGCGGTTTGCGTGGGGCCGTAGCCTGCGCTCATGGAAGCGACCAACGGCGGCAGGCGGCCTTGCTCTCTCAACTCACGGATGAGCGTCCAGCCGTCGCGGCCTCCTAGCTGCACATCCGTGAGCAGCAAATCGAACCTCTCGACCGCTGCGAGGTCCAGCGCCGAAGCGGCGTTTGTGACCAGTTCGAAGCGGTGGCCGAGAGTTTCCAGGAACACGGCAAGCACGTCACGGGTGTCCTGGTGATCTTCCACCACCAGTACGTTGATCGGCGACGGCATTTCAGCCTCCCTATTCGCAGTCATCATGCGTAAGGGCTTGCAAGACCTTGAGAACCGCTTCAGGGTTCCAGCAACCGTCCAGCGAACTTTAGATTCTCGGTTTCACGCCGGCAGCCGTGGCGCGCTTCTTCCCCAATCACGCCGCTCGCCAACCGTTCGCAGACCCACCCCTGATCTTGTCATCGTGCGATGGTTTCCCCTGTCCCCGCCACCGGAGAAACATACATCCAGGGCGGAGTGAAAAGGACGAATCGTCCATCAGCCCTTTTCGTACTCACCGAGCACTCTGCCCGCGCGGCGGCCGGTTGTAATCTAGAATCTTGCCGCCGATGGAAGTTGTCTCCATGTCTTCTCAAGTCACTGTACCTCTTCCTGAGGCGCTGTTGGCTTTGGCCCCTCTCCGACTGCCCAATCACCGAAGGGAACGCTACGTTGGTGACGACCTGTGCGTCGAGATGGAACGATTGGCTGCCCGTGACCAGACGCTGCTGCGCGACATTTACCAGCAGTTGACCGAGCTGCTTTTCACCATCGTGGATACCACGACCACCGAAGTGCAGAAGTGGGAAGGTGTTCGTGGCTGGATCGCACGACACAACTTGGACAAGATCATCGACGAGGTGCGTGAACTCGGGTTGGCTTCCCACGAGCACGACCCGGGCGAAAAGCTGGCCAAGGCTATGCACGATGTGCGTGGCGGCGCGCTCAGTTCCTTGCTGGGCCGCTTGCAACTATTCGTCCACCTGCGCAGGCAGCCGTCGACGCTCAATGTCCTCTTTGTGCAGGTGCGCGACCACCTCAAGATCATGCGCAACGCCGTGGTCGGCCTCGACGAGGAACGCCGTAACGCCGACCGTAAGCCCAAGGCGCACGCCATGAAGCTCATGCTCGACAAGTGGCAGCAAAGCGTCGTCGGCCCCCAGTGGCGCGAGCGGCCGATCCACCTGGAAATCGATTGCCGCTACGAGGGACCGCTGACCGAGTGTTGCTTGGAGAGCGCCGCGATCGACCGCATCTTCTACAACCTGACCAACAACGCCGCCCGCCACGCCGCCGCCGACCGGCTGGAGATGGTGGTTTTTGCCGTGCCCGAACCGGGGGGCGATTGCCTGCGCTTTGTGCTTTCCAACCGGGTGAGGGAGACGGACGCGGCCCGCCTGCGTTCCCTGCCCCGGCCCGGCGGTATTGACGCGGCCCTCCTCGGGCCAGGCGAGAACTTGTTGGCCCTGTTCGAGCCGGAGGTTTCTTCGGACGGCAGCGGCTTTGGCCTGACGGTCGTAGCCGACTTCGTGGCGGGAGCGTTCGGGCTGCGCGACCGCGCGCAAGCCATGCGCGAGCGCTACCTGGGAGCGGTCTTGGACGAGCAGACTTTCCGGGTGTGGTTCCACTGGCCCACGGCCCACGCCGGCTTGCCCCAGAAGATCGACGATTACCATCGACCCGCGCAGAGCCTCAGCGAACCTTGACCCCGTTTTAGATCCGGACCAAAAGCCACTTGCCGGGTCCAAACGCCTTGCGTCGGTCAAGCTGCCTCGTCGGTGCTTGGAGCGCTGTCCTCGTCCCGAATGACGAACGGGATCATGTTTCGAGGTTGCACATCGGGCACCGCAGAGCCGATCGCCTGGGCGAAACACACCTTGGAACGCAGCAGCAGCGTCCCGAGACAAAAGTCGGCCAGAAGGAGAACGACGTTGAAGTTCTTGCGCATGTAGCGGTGGTGGAGCAGGTGATGACCGTTGAGCCGGAAGAACAGGCCGGTGCGCTCCACGGAACGCTCCCCGGGCTGGTGCATGCACCAGTGCAGGGTTTCGTAGACGCTGTAGTAACCGGAGAACGCCAGCAAGGCACCCCAAGTCACCGAAAGTTTCCCAGAGGCCGGTGCATGACGAAGCGGTGCAGCAGCCACTCGAAAAACGAGGCATACACGATGGCGACGCCAAAACCAACATGGAGAGAAGAGAAATTATTTGGCGGAGGATCGCTTTGGAGAAAGAGGTTCGACGCCCGCTGTAGGCTCGTCGCAGTACGGTCGCCCTACGCTTCCAACACCACTTTTCCCACATGTTCGCCCGCTTCGAGGTAGGCGTGGGCGGCGGCGGCGTCCGTCAGCGCGAAGCTCCGGTCGACCGGTGGGCGAACCTGACCAGAGGCAACCCAGGGCCAAACACGCGCCTCGATGGCAGCGGCCAGGCGTCCCTTCTCCTGCGCCGAACGTGCGCGCAGAGTAGAAGCCGTCAGCGTCAGCCGCTTGCCGAGCATCAGACTCAGATCGACTTCCACCTTCGCACCCGCCAGGAAGGCAATTTGCGCCAGGCGACCGTCCGGCTTCAGGACAGCAAGATTCTTGGCCAAGTAGTCGCCGCCGACCATGTCCAGCACCACGTCCACTCCACCGGCGGCCTGCACGGCCTCGGACCAGTCGCCCATGCTCGCATCCAGCGCGAGGTCAACCTCCAAGCGGCGGGCGGCCTCTGCTTTCGCTGCTCCCCGGCCGGTGGCGATGACGCGGGCCCCCGCCGCTCTTCCCATGAGGATGGCCGTCACGCCAATGCCGCTGGTCGCTCCGTGGATCAGCAGCGTTTCACCGGCTTGGAGGCGAGCACGCTCGAAGACGTTGGAGAACACGGTAAAGATTGTTTCGGGCAGCGCCGCAGCCTGGACCATATCGACATCCGCCGGAATCGGCAGGACTTGGCGGGCGTCCACCGCCACGTACTGCGCGTAGCCTCCACCCCCGAGCAAGGCGCACACGGCGTCACCCACCTTCCAGCGGGCCGCGCGGTTGCCGAGTGCGACCACCTCGCCCGCCACTTCCAGCCCGAGCGTGTCCGGCGCGCCGGGCGGGGGTGGGTAAAGACCTTTTCGCTGCAAAAGGTCGGGGCGGTTCACCCCCGCCGCGTGCATCCGGATGAGCACCTCGCCCGAGCCAGGCTGAGGCGTGGGAACCGTCTCCGGGTAGAGGGCGTGCGCGTCGCCCTTGCCGTCGCGGATGGCGATCCGGGTCATCTGCGCAGGGATGGAATCCATGGAAGCACTTGATCAATCAATCTTGGCTACGGATTTACTTCCCGCCATCCGCGCAACAATTACTTGGCCCGGGTGGAATCATCGCGCAGCTTTTTGATGTCGTTGTGCGCCGCCAGCACGGCATCGTGCTGCGTTTGCACCAGCGCCTTGGCCGCTGCCCCGAGGCTGGCGTCCGCCAAAGCCAGTCGGTAGGACTTGACGGCGCTGTCCTCGCCGCGCTCGCATTCAGCCAGGATGCTGTGGCGGTCCTGGCTGGTCAGCACGTTCTTCAAGCCGATCCAGCCGCGATGCACGGCGCTAGTCACGCTGCCATCCGTTTCCGGTTTGGCTTCGCCGAGTTCGAAGGCTGCTTTCTGGAGTGCCTTGGCAAATTCGTGCCGCTGCTCGGCGTAGCCGCTGAAAAGCGTCTTGAGGTCTGCGTCGTGGGTCGCGTCGGCCACCTGCTGGTAACCTTTCTCACCGTCCTTGAGCGCTTCGATGAGCGTGTTGAGGGTGGAGATCGTTTTCTGCGGGTCAGGAGTTTCCATGGCGGAACCTGATTCGACCATCGGAGAACTTTCGTTCTATGATTCTTGGAAATTGCAGGTGCTTCGATGGGTCTCGACCCCGGCTCCCGCGCCTCCTGTCAACGCCTCGCCTGCTGTTGACCGTTGAGGCGGCGAAAAATATTATTCTAATGCGAGCAAGTCTCACCAGTCGCTTTGCCAGCGCAAACCTGGGAATTTGCTGATCCGCCGCAACAGGCACACAATTTTCTCTACCCATTCAAGCCCGATGCTAGCGGCGAATACGGGCAGCGGTGACCAAGCGGTCAGGAGCACCGGGGGCCAACTCGATGCCGTTTATCACGGGCGACCGTAGACGCTGACAACGCGGAGCAAGTTGGGCGAAAAGGACGCAACGAAAATGTTCGCCGGGTGATTCACCATGATGACTCGGGCAAAACCCTGTTTTTGAGTGCGTTTACACTCATAGACATCCAACGCGCAGACAACGGTCGCATCTCCACCGTGGTAAAGCGTGACACGATGATTTTCAGGGGAATTGGGTGGCGCAAAAACGAGGTGCAGGGAGGGGCTCCGGGGGGAAGACCCATCTGGCCTGAGTGCAAGCGCCGTCCAACTCCCCTGAAAACCTTTGCCATCGCCACCTCCACTTTCCCGACGCGCTTTCTCCTGGCCGAAGATGACGAGGACGTGGGCTTCGTCATCGAAGCGTTGATCCTGGTCGCCTTTCCGCTCGCTCACGTGCGCGGCTTTGCGCACGGTCGGCTCGCCCTGGATGACTTTGCGCGTACGGGGGCAGACTTGGTCGTCTGTGACCACGACATGGCGGAGATGGACGGAGCGGACCTGACCTGCGCTTTACGAACTCTCCAGCGCGCATTGCCCATTTTGATGGTTTCGGGCAGTCCCAAGGCCCGGGAACCAGAAGCGCTCGCGGGCATCTCCACCTTCCTGGACAAAGATCTGGTGCAAGGCGGGCTGGTTAGGGAAATCAAATTTTTGCTTCCGAGTGAACGGTGAATCGCCTTTTGTCGTTTCTGTTTTGGGTTTGTGACCGTTGCCACAAGGGGGTTGACGTGTGGAAAAACATGCTGAATGAACACGGTCATGCCATTTCAGAATGTTTTCTACTCGAACAGCTTATAGCGGTGGTGCCGCTAGCTGGCCGACGTTCGGAACCACGAAATCTCACGCCCCGACGCCGGCCGACAATCACCTTTTCCTTCCCATGCCATCACTGCCTCAGAGCTTCATGGACGCCAGCGCAGACGATCTAATCACCGCCAAAACGAAGAACCCAGGCACAACCGAAAAAATCCACGCCCATGAATAAACTCACCAACAAAGTCGCCGTGACAAGTCCACGCTCAAGGACATTCCCATCGGCATCGACGCCTCGGGCGAGCGCGCGGAAACTGATTCGATGGGCTCCATCAAGGTGCCGGCGGATCGTTACTGGGGCGCGCAGACCCAGCGCAGTCTGATGCACTTCTCCATCGGTAACGACAAGTTGGCCCAACAGGACGACTACGGCGTGCAGGAATACGCCTCGTCCTTTGTGATGGAACCGCTCGGCTATGCGTTCGGCAACCTGTTCGACAACGTCACGGCGACCGCCGATCCGGCGTCAAAGCCCGGTTTCGAACTACGGGTGTATCCCTACGGAGGCTTCTACGCCAAGTCCATGATCCAGTCGGGCGACCCGGACCCATACGGCGATCACGACCACCACGGTCTGAACTTCAGTCTGGATGGGCACGGCGTGGTGGCCAGCGAGATCGGTTACCGTCAAAAGGAAACCTCCTCGACCTCGCCTGAACCGACGACGAGCGCCAAGGACAACGAGAGCGCTGCCAGCACCTCGGCCGAGGGAGTCAAGACGTTGCTCGAAGGCGACCTGCCATCGCTTTACAGGCTCGGGATCTACAACAGTTTCGCCGATTACCCGGACGCGAGTCACCGCCGGACCGTGCACGGCAACTACCTGCTTTACGCGATGGTCAACCAATCGGTTTATTCCCGTCACCGCCGTGCGTCAGCGTAGACAGATGCAACGGATTTCGTCGGAACCGCGCGGACTGATCGACGCTGGCATCGCTCACATTTTCCCTGCGTCTGGTAAGCCCATTTTAAAATAAACCCAACCAGCAACTTCGCCTTGTCCCATGCCAATCGCCGCAAACGAACCGTACTCGAACGCAACCCAGGTCGTGAGTTCACCCACGCCTGAGAACGCGGACCTTTCACGGCAGAATCCGAACTCGAACCTCCCGCCGCCGACTGACAAAGGCGACGTCGGCGCGATCTGGTACTCGTACAGTCTGGCACACAAGCGCATCACCGCCGGCGGTTGGACGCACCAGGTGACTCAGCGGGAACTGCCAACCTCGAAAGATCTGGCGGGGGTCAACATGCGTCTGCCATTGGCAAAGAGAGCGCATTGGCCTCGAAGCCAGCGTGGTTTGTCTGTGTCTGGGCCTGGGCATCCAAAACGGTGCGTTGCAAAAGTGCGGCGGCCTGAGTTTTCACACCACTTTCATCACGGGGATGAGCACCTCGGTGCTGGCTGCAACGGTAGGGAAGGCTTCCGGCGAGAACACGTCCACGGCACCGCGGAAGCACTCGGCGGCGGTACTGACAGGTCTCATGCTGGTTTTCGCCGTGGGCGCGCTGGCGGGAGCGTTCCTCGGCTTCCGATTTCGAACCGCCGGGCTGGCAGCCATCGCGGTGCCGTGGAGCATGGCACTGTTCCTAACCTTCCTTCGGAATACCGAGCTGCCAGCCGTCTGAGCCGAGCGCGGCCGACTTCCTCTCCTCAACGCACGAAACTTAGCCTCATCTTTTTACACTCATTATGCGCGCCATCGTTTGGAAAAGCCCCCGCCAACTCGCCCTCGAAGAAGTCGAGGACGCCCGGATCGAACAACCCACCGACGTGCTCTTGCGGGTGACCTCGACGGCGATCTGCGGCACGGACCTGCACATCTACGACGGGCGTCTGGGCGAGTTCAAGGACCGGATCATCGGCCATGAACCCATGGGCATCGTGGAAGCGGTCGGCAGCGGCGTGCTCAGTCTCAGGAAGGGCGACCGCATCACGGTGCCGACCCACATCTACTGCGGCTTTTGCCTGAACTGCCAGCACGGCAGCAACACCGCCTGCCTGACCGTGAACCCACCCAACGCGGGCGGCGCTTACGGCTATCCCAAGATGGGTCCCTACGATGGCTGCCAAGCGGAGATGGTGCGCATTCCTTTCGCGGATGTGAACGCCGTGCGTTTGCCCGGTGAGGCGCACGATCAGTGGGAGCACGACTTCCTCATGCTCGCCGACATTTTCCCCACGGCCTACCATGCCACCGAACTGGCGCAGGTGGGCCGGGGCGACATCGTGGCCATCTACGGCGCGGGGGCCGTGGGCCTGCTGGCGGCGCACTGCGCGCTGACCTTGCGCGGCGCGGCGGAAGTGTACGTCGTCGACAACGTCCCGGAACGCCTGGAGAAAGCGGGCGAGCTGGGAGCCTTGCCCATCAACTTTGCGGATGGCGATCCGGTCGGGCAGATCCGCGAGAAGATCGGTCGGCGGCGCGGGGCGGCGGGCAGCGTCCACCGTGGCGAGGATGCGATGGGCGGCATCGACTGCGGGATCGACGCCATCGGCTTCCAGGCGCGCGACTATCAGGACACCTCGCGCGAGCAACCGGCCGAGGTCATCAACGATCTCGCCAGACTGCTCAATCCGACGGGTCGGCTGGGAATCGTCGGCGTGTTCCCGGACGAAGACCCGCGCTCGCAAGTCGGCGAGATGGAACGCCAGGGCAAGATCGCGGTGCCGTGGGGGTTGCTCTTCAAGAAGGGTGTCCGCATCGGGCTTGGGCGCGACCTGGACATGCGTTACAATAAGTTCCTGCGCGAGATGATCATCGCGGGCCGCGTGCGGCCGGGTGTGGTCGTCAGCCACCGGTTGCCACTCGCCGACGCGCCCGATGCCTACACGAAGTTCGACCACCGCGCGGACGGTTACGTGAAGATTGTGCTCGACCCGCACGGCTAGCGAAAATCGGCGTTTGCCGAAAGACGAAGTCAACGGCGGCACTCCGAACGAACAAGGGTGCAGACTCATCGTCACATCCAACGACAGCCTCGGTGCTTTGATTTCAGAAGTTATGGACCGCCAAATTTCCCAGGCGTCTTTCCTTGCTGCTCTCGCGGATTACGTCCACCAACGACGGGACGCTATTGGCCGCGAGTGGATGCCCCTTGTCCGTCAAAGTCCGGACGTGCCGGATGCTTTGCACATTTCTCACGAAGCGTTGCAGGATCACGTGCCCGTGCTCATGGATGACTTGGTAGAACGTTTGCGTCTGGAAAAGGAGGGAGCTAAGCAGGTGGCGGCCGATCATTCGCGCAGTCATGGCCGTGACCAGTGGAAGGCCGGCTATAACATCACGGAACTCATCTGGGAAATTTACATCATCCGACAGGTCTTGACGCAATCGATCCTCGTTGCGTTTGCCCGGGAACACCCCGAATACTCCGCCGAAGAATGTGCCAACGCGGAGACGCTCATCCACGACTTTTTCCACCGTCTGACCTGCGACTCGGTGGGACAATTCGTCAAGGAGCAGCAGAAGCTGATCCAGGAAAAGAACCAGGCACTCCAGCAGACCAACGAAGCGCGTGAGCGGCTTACCCGCACCGTCTCTCACGAACTCCGCAATGTTCTCAATGCGCTGACCCTCGCCACTACGCTGCTTGGAGAAGAGACAAACGAGGAGCAACGGCGCGAGATGGCGGCTGTCTGTGCACGGATGCTCGCCGACATGAGCCAGATCTTGAACGACCCGCTCGACTTTTCTGCTCTGGTGGCTGGCCGTGCGAAATTAACTCTCGAACGATTTTCTCTGGCGGTGTTGTTCGAGGAGATCGTCTCTCAGTGGCGGTCCGTGGCCGAAGAAGGTGGCATGACCTTCACGAGTCGGTGTGACCCGGGGCTCGGTGAAATCATCAGCGACCAGCTCAAGCTCCGACAGGTTGCCGGCAACCTGCTCTCCAACGCCATCAAGTACCGCAAGCCTGCCCAGGGAGGGGACGTAGGGATTTCCTTCGCGCTTGATGGGGGGGCGCGCTGGAAACTGGTGGTCGAAGACACGGGCATCGGGATTGCGCGCGAAGACCTGCAAGCGCTCTTCGGGGAGTTCAACCGCATCCGTCCAAATAGTGCGGTGCCGGGAACCGGGCTCGGACTGGCGATCTGCAAGGAGTTCGCCGAACTGCTTGGAGGAGAAATCAAGGTGCATTCCGAGGCCAAGCGAGGCACCCGCTTCGAGGTCAGACTGCCCATGCATCTAGCAATGCCTCCTGATGCTTGATCCTTTCCAACTATCAGGACGGGCACGCTTCGGATCGCAGACGACGGGGCAAAGCATTTCGCTTTTAATTTCTCGTGCCCATCGGTGGAATTTCTGCTTGCTCCGCCTGCGGCATCAGGACGGGAAGAGCTTTGAAAAGAGTTTTCATGAGCAGCTATAACCGCGTCAATCCATGAACGCTCCCAAGGGTAGCAACACCTACACGGCCGGTCTGACTTTGGGCGCACTCGGCATCGTCTTTGGCGATATCGGGACCAGTCCCCTGTACGCTCTCCAACAATGCTTGCTGGATCTTCATATCCATTCGCCTGCCCCGGCCGCGATCCTCGGGATCCTGTCCCTCGTCTTCTGGTCGCTCATCCTGGTGGTCTGCGTCAAGTACGTCACGTTTATCCTCCGCTGCGACCACGAGGGCGAAGGGGGCACCCTGGCCATGCTCGCGTTGATCCAGACGCGAAAACCCTCGAAGGGAACCTCACCCGGTGCATTGATTCTGCTGGTTCTATTCGGCTCGGCCCTCCTCTACGGCGACGGCGTGATCACGCCCAGCATTTCCGTGCTTTCCGCCATGGAGGGCCTCAAGGTAGCTGCGCCGGGCGCCGGGCGCTACGTCGTTCCCCTCGCCGTAGGAATTCTGGTTGTTCTGTTTCTTCTGCAACGGCGGGGCACGGCCGGCATCGGCGCTTTCTTTGGACCCGTCATGGTCATCTGGTTCCTTGCCATCGGTGCGCTGGGGATCGCCGGGATCATCCAGGCGCCCCACATTCTGGCTGCCGTCAACCCGTGGGCAGCGGTCCACTTTCTCGGCACCCACGGGTGGCAAGGCTTCGTCGTACTGGGGGGTGTCGTACTTTGCTTTTCGGGCGCGGAGGCGCTCTTCGCTGATCTGGCGCTCTTTGGTCGGGTTCCCATTCGTCTCGCCTGGTATGGCTTGGTGCTGCCGGCGCTGCTGCTCAATTACTTCGGTCAAGGTGCCTGGCTCTTGAAACAACCTGGCGCTTCCATCGCTCCGTTCTATGGCCTGGTGCCGACCTGGGCGCTCTATCCCATGGTGGGGATCTCCACAGCAGCAACGATCATCGCCTCGCAAGCGCTCATCTCGGGCATCTTCTCTCTCACGGAGCAGGCCATCCACATGGGATATTGTCCCCGCTTTGCGATCATCCACACCTCGCAAGAAGAACGAGGTCAGGTTTACATCAACGCAATCAACTACGCCCTCATGCTCGGGTGCGTCGGGATCGTCCTGGGCTTCCGCTCTTCGGATCGCCTGGGTGGCGCTTACGGTCTGGCGATCATTGGCACGATGAGCGTCACCTCGGTGACTTACTACGTGGTGCTGCGGGAGGTCTGGAAATGGTCGCAGCTTCGAGCCGGGCTTCTCGCCGGAGCCTTCCTGCTCCTGGACGTGGCTTTCCTGGCAGGGAACGTCGTGAAGATCGTCTCCGGTGCCTGGGTCCCATTAGTGATTGCCAGCCTGGTCTTCGCGATTTTTTGGATCTGGACGAAAGGCTATGCCAGCTACGAAAAGGCCTTGGCCGAGTGGGCCATGCCCATCGACGACTTTCGCCAGGAGGTCGCCGGTTGGAAGGTACGCTCCGAAGGCACGGGTGTTCTGCTGACCCGCCATCCCGACGCCGTGCCCATGATAAAAAAGCACGTTTGGCTGCGCTCGCACGCCCGGCACGAGCAAATTCTCCTCGTAAGCCTGATCAACCAGAACGTGCCTTATGTACCCAAAGAAGAAATGAGCCGGGTAGAGCAACTGGGTCCCAGCTTCTACCGTATCACGGGTTCGTATGGCTTCATGCAACAACCAGACGTCAGCCTCCTGCTCAAAAATCAGCAGGGGCAGCTTCCCATCAATTTCAAATGCCTCGTTTGCTACCTTCCCGCCCCTACCCCCGTCAGCCGCGGCGGCTGGTGGGCGCGCACCGTTTTGGGCATCTATCATGTCCTCGGCCGCAACTCGCTCTCGGCGGCCGATTATCTTTGCCTGCCAGCTCTTGAAGTGGTCCATGTCGGCGTACCCCTGGAGGTTTATAGACCTTCAGGTAATTGATGTCCGCTTTGGCGCGGCCATTTGTTAAGGTG
>CAXTBX010000096.1:0-18482 GCA_964242205.1 uncultured Chthoniobacterales bacterium | reverse complement strand
CTGGTTTTTCGCCTCCAGGCCGCGCAGGGCCAGGATGCGCGAGACGATGGCGTCGCGCCCCGGGGCATCGACCTTGACGATCTCGCCCGTGCGGACGCGACCGTGGAAGACGCTCCCGGCGGGCGCGCCGCCGCCGATTTTGGCGGCCACGGCCATCTCGCCGGTGGGCGTCTCGTAGGTGCCGCGCCGGTCACCCAGGCCGAACTTGGACGTGGAGATCGGGAACGTGACGCGGGAGTGGTCCGTCCGTACCACGGTCATCTTCTGGTCGCGGACGCTGATGATGATCTGGTTGCGGGTGGCGGCAATCGGCGGCGCGACGGCACAGGCGCCGAGCAGGAAAGAAACGGTCGTCAGACCGCAGAAACGAACGATGCGACGGGCAACGGCGTGATCCATCGGTGGAAGTCGGAAGTGGGAAGTCTGAACGCGGAAGTTTTGCGGGTTCAGCCGAAAGTCCAAAGCAGGGCGGACACCAGAAACACCGGACGACCCAGAGAAGCCGCCCGCCCGTCTCCCACTTCCACCTTCCACGTTCTGACTTCCGACTTTGCCTTTACGCGGCGCGCTGCCGGGCGGGGAACCACTGCGTGAGCGAGGAAAACGCCACGTAGCAGAATCCCAACTGGAAAAGCACCAGATAAGGCAAGGTGGAATACTGCCCCGCTACCGCCGCCGTGTAAACAAAATAGGTGAAGTACAGGGCGAATCCGAGTTCGGCGATGGGCAAGAGAGACTTAATGGGCAGATACTGGCTCTGCCGCCACGTCGCGGTGCGCGGGGCGGCCTGCGCTTCGATGCCGTACTTGGGCGTCCGCACGAAGGCGCTGGTCTGGTTGAAGATAGCTTCCAGCACGGCACGCGCGTTGTTGAGCGACAGGCCGATGCCCAGCGCGATGAGCGGCGGCAGCAGGAGCATTTCTTTGATCCAGGTACGCGGGTGCAATTCGCGCTGGGCGCAGATGTAGAACACCGCCACCGACACGCTCGCCAGCATGAACACCGGGAAGTCGAACAGGAAAAAGCGCATCCAGCCGTGCCCGCCGTAGCCCGTGGGCGAAAGGAGCACGCACAGCGCTGCGAGCAACAGGTAGCAGAAGTTGCTCGTCAGGTGCAGCGTCGCCTCTAGCTTGATCTTCCAGGGCAGGTGGCTGCGCAGGATCAACGGCAGGATCTTCTTGCATGTCTGGATGCTGCCTTTGGTCCAGCGGTGCTGCTGGCTCTTGAAACCATTCATGTCCACGGGCAACTCGGCGGGCGTGACCACGTCGGAAAGGAAAACGAACTTCCAGCCTGCCAACTGCGCGCGATAAGACAGGTCGAGGTCCTCGGTCAGCGTGTCGTGTTGCCAGCCGCCTGCTTCCTCGATGCACGAGCGCCGCCAGACCCCCGCCGTGCCGTTGAAATTAAAGAACCGGCCCGAGCGCGAGCGCGCCGTTTGTTCGAGCAGTAGGTGGCCGTCCAAGAACATCGCCTGCACGCGTGTCAGCAGCGAATACTGGCGGTTGAGGTGGCCCCAGCGGGTCTGGATCATGCCGACGCCCGGGTCCGTGAAGAAATGGATGGTCTTCTGGAGGATATCCGGCTCGGGCAGGAAATCGGCGTCCAGAATGAAGATAAACTCGCCCCGGGCGGTGTGCATCCCGTGCTCCAGCGCGCCTGCCTTGAAGCCGGTGCGGTCGGTGCGGTGGACGTGGCGGATGTCCAGGCCGGTGGCGGCGAGGTCGGCGACCTCGCGGGCGATCAGGTCGCGTGTGTCGTCGGTGGAATCGTCGAGCACCTGGACCTCCAGCCGTTCGCGCGGATAATCCAGCGCGGCGACAGCGCGCAGGAGCCGCTGGGCGACGTAACGCTCGTTGAAAATCGGCAACTGAACGGTGACGACGGGCAGGGTGTCAAAGTGGGCGGCGGGCTGCGGAGCACGCTTCCGATGCTTGAGAAAAAGGTAGATAATCCACCAACGATGCACGCCGTAAGCAGAAAATCCGAGCAGGACCGCCATGTAGCAGAGCGTCCACAAAAGTTCACCAAAGGATCCGGACATAGGTGCGAAAAAGAGAAGAAAAGAGAGGAAAGTGCTCTGGATTTTCCGGCGAAATGATGGCTGTTTATCCCCTTCCGTCAAGAGTAAACGTCCCCGGAGCCTCTGGCGAAAGCCTGCGGGAGGACGGTTCGAGTTTCGGGAAACCGGGCTACCGGAAAGGCAATTAGGTGGCGGCCCTGGTCACTCACGATGAAAGAGTCTTCCCAATTCGTTGCCCGGCCCCGGCTCAAGCCGTACCAGATCGCGCTTTGCGTGCTTTTTGTCGGTTGGGTGCCGTCGCTGCTGCTGGCCTACTATTCCTATTCCGTGCTGGGCCGCACGCTGGAAGGCAAAGTGCTCGACGATGCCCAGACGCTGGTCGGCTCGCTGGCCCAACACGTCGGCAACGAGTTGGAGCGCACCGGCGAGACGCTGGACTACTATCGCACCCTGCCCAGCACGGCGGGGATGTTCGCCGTCGCGCCGACTCCAGTCCCGGCCTTGGCCGTGCCGCCCGCCGCGACTGCTGCTCCCAACGCGTCCGGCGGGGAAGGGAGGGGCCGCCGCCCCGTCGCCTTCGCCGCCGCTTCCGCCGCTTCCGCCGCCCATGCCGCCGCGCCGCCCGGCGTGACCGTATTGCCCGCCGTCGCCCTGCCCTCGCCGCCGGAGTGGCTGGCGAGCATCCTGTACCCGCAGAAACGCATCGACGGCGTGTTCTTGACCGACCCGGAGGGCAAACTGCTCGCCGCCGTGCCCGAGATTCCCGATGGGCGGGGCGGCCCGGCGGGTCCGTCCAAGGGTGGCAGCTTTACCGCCGCGCCCTGGAAGGAGTTGCTCGACCGGCCCGGGGCGATGTACCGCGTGTCGCCCGTCTACGCCCGGGCGGCAGACGGGCGGCCCGTGATCAGCGTGGTGGCCACGGTGCGCGACAAAGCGGGCGCGACGGCGGGCTACCTCGGCGCGGACATCCTGATCGAACGCCTGGGCCGCCGCCTGCACACGACGGAGATGAACATCGACAATTTGCAGGTCGTGGACGCCAACGGCCACCGGATCTTCGACAACTCGCTCCAGGCCGCCCCGACGGACCGGGGCGACACCGACCCGGCGCTGCGCCGCGCTTTCGAGCGCCTGAGCAAGGGCTACCGTGAAATCCGGGGAACGCTGTATTTCTTCGCGCCCATCGGCCAGACCGGATGGAACGCCGTGCTGGCGCGTCCGGCGGAGCAATTTTACCGTCCGGTGCGCAACCTCTTGTGGGAAACGGGGCTGCTCGTCGCGCTGTTGATCGGCGGCACGGCGTTGGCCGCGTTTTTGCTCACCGGCTTCTACCGGCGGCAGCTTCTGAGCAGCCTGCGGGTCGAACAGGCGCAGCTTTTCAACGAGAAGATCCTCGCCAACATGCCGCTGGGCATCGCGCTGATCGACCCCGAGACGGAGCGCTTCACGCACGTCAACGGCCTGTTCGTGGACCTCGCCACGGCGCTGGCCGGGCTGCCGCGCCAGAGCGGTGTTGCGCAGGTGCCCTTCGACAAGGTGGGCTTGGCCAGCCGCGAGGCCCTGGCGCGCGTGCTGCACTTCGGCGTGCCCTTTCAGGCCGTCGAGCAGCGCACGACTTTCGCCGACAATCAGACGCGTTATCTGACCACCAACCTCCTGCGGCTCCAGGACAGCCAGCAGCGCACGCTGGGCGTGTTGTGTCTCGTCGAGGACACGACGGCGGCGGTGACGCTGCGCGAGGAACTCATCAACGCCAACGCCTCCAAAGACCAGTTCCTCGCCCAGCTTTCGCACGAACTGCGCAACCCGCTTTCGCCCGTGCTGACGATGGTGGCGGAGTTGGAAATCTTTACCGACGCTCTGCCCGCCACCCGGCAGCCGTTGGAGATCATCCGCCGCAATGTCGAGCTGGAGGCGCGCCTGATCGACGACCTGCTCGACGTGACGCGCATCTCGCGCGGCAAGCTGCAACTCGCCCGGCACGACCTCGACGTGCACCGCACGCTGCGCCTGGCGCTGGAAATCTGCCAGACCGACATCAGCGAGAAGAAGCTGCGCGTGGAGCTGGACCTGCGCGCCCGCGAGCACCACGCGCACGCCGACCCCGCACGGTTGCAGCAGATCTTCTGGAACCTGATCAAGAACGCGGTGAAGTTCACGCCCGAGGGACGGCGGATCACGGTGCGCACGGTCAACCTCGCGGCGGGGGCGAGCGGCGCGCACATGGGCCAGACGGCGGGCGGCTCCAGCATCGACGGCTCGGCGTTCCGCGAGACGTTGCGCATCGACGTGATCGACGAGGGCATCGGCATCGAGAGCCAGCACCTGCGGCGGATTTTCAACGCGTTCGACCAGGGCGACAGCGGGGTGACGCGCCGCTACGGCGGGCTGGGCCTGGGGCTGGCGATTTCCAAGTCGTTGGTCGAGGCGCACGGCGGCAGCTTGACGGTCACGAGTCAGGGCGTGGGCAAGGGGGCGGTGTTCACGGTGGAACTGGCAACCGTGCCCACCCCGGCGCGCGGGGAGGAAGCGCTGGACGAACCGGCGGCGGAGGAGCAACGAGTCGCGCCGCCCTTGAACGGGGCGACGAACGGCGAGCACCGGGCCGTCGCCGCCACCGCGATGCGCGGCGAAGGGCGGTCGGTGTTGCTGGTGGACGATCACCTCGACACTTGCCTGGGCATGTCGCGGCTGCTGCGGCGGCGAGGGTTCCAGGTGGCGGTGGCGCACTCGGTGGCCGAAGCGCTGGCGCAGGCCGACGGCGCGCGGTTCGATCTGCTCATCAGCGACATCGGGCTGCCGGACGGCACGGGGTTCGACCTGATGAACGCGTTGCGCCGACGGATCGACGGGCCGCCGGGCATCGCGTTGAGCGGCTACGGCATGGAGACCGACATCGACAAGTCGAAAGAGGCCGGTTTCAGCGAGCATCTCACCAAGCCCGTGGCGATTGACCGGCTCGACGCGGCGATGCGGCGGCTGTTGCTGCCGGAGGAGGGGGACGGGGCGGCGGAGGTCAGTCCGGTTTGAACGGGTTGCGGACGACGACCGGACCGATCACTTGTTGGTCTTGCAAATCCTCCGAGTACAACACCTCGCAACCCGCTTGCAGGGCACCGGCGACGATCAAACTGTCGTAGATCGTGAAGCCGTACCGCTCCGCAATCTTGAGTCCCTCGGCATGCAATTCGATGGTGACCGGGATCACCTGACACGCGCTTTGGACCAACGATAAAACGTCGTGGATCTCCGGCCAAGTCAGCTTGATCTTTCGACGGGCCACCGAGACAAATTCGTTCAAAACCTGAACACTGACGAAGCCGCCTCGCAGGAGCAATTCTTCCGCTCGACCGGCTTTGGCAATGTCATCCGAGACTTGACAGATCAATACGTTGCTGTCGAAAAAGGTCTTACCCACGCTCGTTGGCCTCCAGACGATCAAAGCGAAAATCTTTGGGCAGTCGGCCACGAAGCCGCCGCACCCGGGCCAGCAATTCTTTTACGTCCGGTTGCTTCTCCACGTCGAACGTTTGGGCATTGGCGACGCGAACCTCTACGTCGTCACCCTCACGCAACTCCAGAACTTCCACCACGCTGGCAGGCAAACGGATGGCCAAACTGTTTCCCCATTTTGCAACTTTCATAGTTTCAGTTGGTTGATATACTATTTTTCATTGTATATCATTTGGCTGAGGCGTCAACGGCACTCGCTTTTGTTGTCTGAAACGAGTATGGGCCATCAATAGCGGTGTCACAAGCATCGTTGCCAGCGCCAAGCCGACTCCCACCTCGCAGATCACCCCGCCGCGCCGCAAGCCGAAGCCCGCCCAGTACGACCACGCGCCGACCTCCACCGGTGCCGTGAAGGCGAACCATTTACCGGCGTCTGCAGCGGATGCCTTCAGACGAAGGTCTCCGGCCCCGGGCCGCCGCAAGTAATCAATGCGCCAACGCTCGCGCGGCACGCGCGCGGGACGCCAGTCCACGGAATGCCCACCCGCCGCGTCTCCCAGTACGAACGACAAGTGCGGTTCGCCCAGATCGCCCGCGAAGCGGAATTGCAGAAACGGCAGGGCGGGGGACGCCCCGGACGGACCGGGGATCACTGCCTCCGACGTGCCGACGCCTCGCCCGTAGGAACCCCAGCCGCCGACCCATGGCACAGCCTGCATCGCGGGCGGAAAACCGTCCGGCACAAACGCGCTGCCCGCCGTCAGGCGCACCGGCAGCGGCGCACGCACGTCGGCGGGGAGGAACGCATGGATAGTCGGGTCGTCCAGCAGCCCCGCCAGCCGCTCCGGGACCGGGAACGGTACGTCGTCCGGCGGCGGATCGGCGAGGTAATGTCGGAAATCGTGCGTCGCCAGATAACCCCGCACGTTGGCCTCGCCCCGGAGTTGCGCGGCCAAGTGGTCCGGCAGCCAGTTCTGGAAGTCCCGGCGGGTTTCGTTCCAGAGTCCGCCGCCGAGCAAACCGAGCCAGAGCAGGGCCGCCCCGGCGGCGAGCGGGCGTGCGACGGTCCCGGGGCGGGTTGCCGTGAGCAAAAGGGCGAGCGCGAGTGCGTTCGTCAGCGGCAGGACGGCCAGCAGGTCCATGTAACGGCAGGCGGGCGGCGCGCCGTGGCCGTCGCGGCTGTAGGCGAGCGCCGCCGTCTGGAGAATTGCCCAGACGCCTACGGCCAGCAGCAGTTCGACACGCCGTTTCTGCCCGTCCGGGTGCGGCGTGCGGAAATACCGTGCCGCCAACAGGAGCAACGGCGCAACCATCGGCAACACCCACCACTCGCCGCCGTACCACGGCCAGGCCGCGAACCGGCAGAACGCACTGACGAATGCGCCCGGCGAAGTGGCTCGCAGGACAGCGTGCGCAGGCACCTCGACGCGCGTCAACCAACCCGCCGCGACCACGCCGACGCACACGACGGCGGTGAGCCCCTCGCGCCAGGCGGGCAGGCGTCGCTCCCTGACCATCCGGGCTGCCAGCAACGCCAACACCGCCGCCGCCGCCAGGAAGCCGGAACCCATGCTCAGGCAGGCCAGCGCCACGCCCGCCAGACCTAGCCACCAGGGAAAAGACCCTGTTTTGTACAAAGCTAATCCCCACACTGCCGCCAGCGAAAAGATGACGAGAAAATAGTTCTGCGACTGAAAGCCGCCGAGCGTGTTTTCCCAGCCAAACGGCGGCGTCGCGTAAACCGCCACGGCGGCTACGGCCAGCCACCGCCAGCGTGCGCCAAAGACGCGGATCAGTGCGCCCGACATCAGCGCCGCGAACGCGCCGCACAGCGCCGCGTTGACGGCCATTTCGAGTTGCGGGTCCCACTGGCCGTTGCCGGCGAACAGCCCCAGCAGCAACGCGCGGGTCAGCACGATGCGGTGTTCGTTGTGCGGCAGGAGAAAATTACGCGGGGGCAGGTTTCCCTCGGCCCAGGGCTTCAGGACGGCGGCAGCCTCGCCGTCCCACTGGTCCGCATAGGGTAACGACGTGGAATAGTTCTGCACCAACCATAGCCGCGCCCCGGTAACGAGGAGGAACAACGCCAGTAGGAGCAGAGCGGTGTGCAGCCGATCGGATGATAACGACGGATGCCACGGTTGGTGCGTGGAGGCGGGAGCAGGCATCACAGAAGAAAGCTCTACGTTCGTCCGTGAACGGTCACGCCCCCGGCCACCGTGCCACGGGCAAGTCCCGCAAAATACGCGCCTGCCGGGCCAGCAGCCGCTTGCTCGGCGCGCGCGGGTTCCAAGTCCTTGGCGCGGGCAGCAGCGCGGCGAGCATGGCCAACTGCTCGCTGCCCAGCCGCCGGGCATCCGTGCCGTAGTGATACCGGCTCGCGGCCTCCACGCCGTATACGCCCGGCCCCATCTCGATTACGTTGGCGTACAGCTCGAAGATCCGCCGCTTGGACAGCATCGCCTCCATGAGCACGGTGTAATACGCCTCCAGCCCCTTGCGCACGTAGGAATGGCCCTGCCAGAGGAACAGCGAGCGCGCGCATTGCATGGTGATCGTCGAACTGCCGCGCGGGTCCTGGCCGGTCTTGTCAGCGCGGGCGAGCGCGTGACTCATCTCGACCCAGTCGAAACCGTGGTGCTTGAAAAACCGCTGGTCCTCGGCGATCCACGCGCACTTCAGAAACGCGGGCGGCAGTTCCGCCCAGTCGCGCCACTGGTAGAGCACGCGCGGCTTGTGCTCGCCGGAAAAGCGGTCGCCCAACCAGCGCAAACCCATCAGCGGCGTCGCGGGCGGATCGACGAACCGCACGGCGGCCACCTCCACTACCGGCCCCAGCAACGCGAGCGCCAGCGCGAACAGGATCAGCCGACCCCAGCGCCACCGGCGCGGGGACGACGCTGACGGCGGCGGCTTGCCATCCTTGAACTTGGCGACGGGCGGGGGCGTTTTCTTCGGACGGAAAAAGTGGCGGGTCTTGATGGCGCGCAGCATAGCAACCCGGCAAATCGGCGGCAACCGATACATCCGGTGGAAAACAGGGGGCCGAAATCAACCCGACTCCCCCGGCGCACCGCGCGCCTTCCTTAAATTCGACCCGTTCGCCAACGAGGAAAATTTCCTGTTGGGCGCGTTCATTTTCGAGGACGTGGGCGTAACCGCCTATCGGGGTAGCGCGAAGCTGCTCAGCAACGCCGATTACATCAAGGCGGCGGCGGGCATCCTGGCGGTCGAGGGGCTGCACGCAGGATTGGTCCGCACAATTCTTTTCGGGATGAGAGCCGAGGTTCGCAACACGGCGGAGGCGATTTCCGCTTTGCGCGACAAACTCGACGGCCTGAAGGGGAAGGACCAGGGGGTGCTGGACAACGACGGCGCGGCGAACATCGTGCCGATCGATGCGAACGGCCTGTGCGCGTCGCGTTCAGTCAATCAGGTGCTCAACATCGTATATGGCGTGCGTGGGGCGGACCGCGGCGGGTTCTGCCCGGTAGGCGAGAATTTGCTCGTGCCTTACAACGCCTGAGCGCGAGGCGGGCGCGACCTCCGGACACCGGGCGGACCGATCTCAGTTCACCGTCAGCGTCAGGAGGGCCGAGCCGTAGCCAATCGTGTTGGAGGCTTGGAGGAGAATCTTGAACGTGCCTTTCAGTTTGGGCGTGCCGCTGATTATTCCGGATTTTTCGTCGATGGATAACCCCGTTCCTTTCAGATGATCAGCCCCGTACTTGAGCGGGCTTTTCGTCGCGGTGATCTGGTAGTTGAACGATTTCCCAACGGGGGTGGTGACGGCGTTGGCGCTGGTGATCACTGGGTTGATGATGTTGATCATGAACACCGTGCCGGTTTTGTTCTCGCCCCCGCTGTCCGTCGTGCCGTAGAAGTTTTTGTCGTTGCCCTGGACCAGTTCCGAGGTGAAGCCGGGCTTGCTGATTTCGTCGTCCGTGAAGCTGTGCACGACTTGCAAAACGGTGTCCCCCCTGACCAGGAGCCGGTAGATCGTGCCCTTGCCGTTGGCCCCTCCATAGTAGGTCGTCGCGTAAAAGCTGTTGTCGCTTTTCCCCTCGACGAGTTTGGCGATGGGGTGCGTGCCTTCGTTGGTGTCAAAACTGTGCAGTGGGGACAGTTTCCCGTTGACCGTGACTAGGTAATTCGTGCCGTGTCCCTTGGTGCCGCCCTGCTGGGCGGTGCCGTAGAGGAAATTGCCGGACCTTGAAAGGGTCAGGTCGGAACTGGGATACACGCCATCGTCGTTCGTGAATTTGTTCACCGCGCTAAATCCGTGCAAGACGGTCAGTTCTCCGGCGGGGGTGATTTTGGACAATGCGCCGCGCCCGTTGGGGCCACCGTAGCGAGCGGAGCAATAGAAATTGTCATCGCCGCCTTGGATCAATCCCGTGGGTTCGGTCCCCTCGTCGTTCACCGGGGGGAAAACGTCGCCTGACTTGTAGCCGCTGAACTTGTACACGTAAGAAAAATCCCCGGCGGGAGTCATTTTGAAGACGGTGCCGTTCCCGTTCGCGCCTCCGTCCCTCAGTGTCCCGTAAAAATTGCCGTCCTTGCCTTGCAGGAGCGCCGTGCAATTGCTTCCTTCGACGCCGGTGAAATAATGCAGCACCTTGAACGCGACGCCGCCGTTGGTCGTCAGCTTGAAAAACGTGCCGCCCTCCTTGGGGCCGCCGCCCCAGGCCGTCCCGTAAAAACTGCCATCCTTGGCCTGGATCAGATTGGTGGGACTCAAGCCGTCGTTGTTCGTCACCGTGCCGTGGTTGGTGGGGGTCGTGGCGCTGAAGCTGTAGAGGACGGAATAATCTCCGGCGGGAGTGATCCGGAAGATCGTGCCGCTGAGGTTGGCGCCGCCGCTGTCGGTCGTGCCATAGAAGTTGCCGTCGGCACCCAGGATCAGCCCGGTTCGAGGGAAAAGGCCCCCTTGGGCCTGCGCTTTGTCGTAGGGGCTAAAGGAATGCAAAATCTTGAACGGCGCGCTGTCGTCCGCCTTCAGGCCCGGCGTGAACATCGGCGGCAGCGTGGCGAGCAAGAGGCAAAGGATCGGGGTTTTTGCTTTCATGGGAGTGCGGCTCTTTCGTTCCAAAGATGGCTCTGGTCCTGAAGTGGAAGATTTCCCCTGTCCCGATGGTGTTGGAATCGAAGATCAGGAGCCGTGGGCCGCGACGGGCGTCTTTGCTCGCCGGATGCCTGCGGCTGGAAGGTCTTTAACCAATCAGGAAGATCAAGTGAAGCAAAATTTTTACTTCGACGCACATTTAAGTGCCTGAAAGACAACCAGGTCGGCATGGGGCGTGGAACCCGGCACCCCCCGCGGTCACGATCCAGCTTCTGCCACCCTTGATCCACCGGCGTCCTCTTTGGACGCCGGACCTCAGGTCTCTCTTGGATTCTTCCATCGCAGGTGGGCTACCACCTCGATCTCGGCGGTCTGCGGAAACATGTCCAACGGCGTGACCGACACAATTTCGTACTCCGGCCCGAGCGACGCCAGGTCCCGCGCCAGCGTGGCCGGATTGCACGACACGTAGACGATCTCGCCCGGCGGCGCGGACCGGATGGCCCGCCGCACCGGTTCCGTCGTGCCCTCGCTGGGCGGATCGAGCACGAGCAGCGTTTTGCTTGCGGGCGACACGGCCAGCACGTCCGGCAACACCTCGGCCACGTCGCCACAGAGATACCGCTCGTGCGTCGCGGCGTCGCGCCGGGCCTGTTCGATGGCGCGCGCGTCCCACTCGATGCCGACCACGCCCTCGAACCGGTCCCGCAGACCGCGCGAGAAGAATCCCGCGCCGCAGTACGCGTCGACGAGGTGGGTGACCGCTTTGCCGCCATCGCCCACGGGCGGCAGCACGTTGGCCACCAGCGAGAGCAGCCGTTCGGCAGCCCCGTCGTTTGTCTGGAGAAAGCCGCCCGCGTGGGCGCGGTCGGCGCGCAACGTGCAGTGACCCTGCCGTTTCCAAGGACGCGCCCGAAAACGGGTCAGCGCATCGTTGACCGCCGGTTGCGCGATGGGGCATTGCGCGATGTCGATGAGCGGTCGGCCCCGGCCCGTTTCGTGTCCGAAAAAACCGATGACGCCGTCGTCCACGTGGACCGTGATTCGGTTTCGATACCCGTAATCCTCGGGCGACGGTACCGTTTCGCGCACGGCGACCTCGCCCAGCCGCCCGATGCGTTTCAAAACGCCCGCCACCTGTTGCCGTTTGATGAGCCGTTGCTCCTCCGCCGAGAGGTGCTGGTAGCTGCATCCGCCGCAAAGCCCGAAGTACGGACAGCGCGGCTCGACGCGCTCCGGCGACGGGTTTTCGACGCTGAGCAGCCTTGCTTCCAGATAACTGCGGTGCTCGCGGATGACCTCGATTTCGACGGTCTCGCCCACCGCCACGAACGGCACAAAAACGACGCGTCCGTCCTCCAAACGGCCCACACCCTTGCCGCCGAAGGCAATTTCATGGATGAGGACTTTCATGCGGGGGGCAGGATGCAGGATAACACTTTCACCAAAGAGGACTGTCATCCTGAGCGAGTCTTGCGAGCCGAAGGACCTTCCACCGTAGCCGCAAGGCGACACGCGCTCAAATACAACGCCCGTTATTTCCTACCCGCCCGCAACCGCTCTTGGATCGCCCGCGCCTTCCCCAGCGCCGTTTCCACCGACTCCCCGTCCAACACGCAAAAGTGACCCATCTTTCGGGCAGGCTTCGCGCCCTTCTTGCCGTACAGATGCAACTTCGCGTCCGGTTCGGCCAACAAGGGCGTCCAGTCCGGCGCGCGGCCGTCCGCGCCCCACAGATCTCCCAGCAAGTTCACCATCACCGCCGGACGCAGCAGTTCCACGCTTCCCAGCGGCAGCCCGCTCACCGCGCGGACGTGCTGTTCGAACTGGCTCGTCACGCACGCGTCGAACGTCAGGTGCCCGGAATTGTGCGGCCTCGGCGCAAGTTCGTTGACCACCAGCTTCCCCCCGCCGGTCAAAAACATCTCCACCGCCAGCAAGCCCCGCACGTCGAGCGCCTCCGTGACGGCTTCCGCCAACTCGACCGCCGCGCGCCGGGTTTCGGGCGCGAACCGCGCAGGCGCAATCGTCACGTCCAAGATGTGGTTGGCGTGGACGTTCTCGAACACCGGGAACGACGTGGTCTGGCCGTGCCCATTGCGCGCGCAGATCACGGAAAGCTCGGCGCTGAACTCCACCCACGCCTCCACCACGCCACGCCGCGCCTGGCCGCCGCTCCATTGCGCCCACGCCTCGTCCAGCGCCGCGCCCGGCGCGATTTTTAACTGCCCCTTGCCGTCGTAGCCGGATTCCGCCGTCTTGAGCACGCACGGCGCGCCCAGCGCCTCGACCGCCGCCTCCAACTCCGCCAAACTCGTCACCACGCGAAACGCCGCGTGCGGAAATCCCTGCGCGTGCAGAAAAGTTTTCTCCCGCTCGCGGTTCTGGCAGATTTCGAGCACCTGCCAGCGCGGATGCACCGGGCAAACCCGCTCCACGGCCTGCAACGCGGCGGGCGGGATGTTCTCGAACTCGAACCCGACCACGTCCACGCTCCGGGCAAACGCCTCCAGCGCCGCCGTGTCGGCGAACGGCGCGCCGACGACGCTCTCGCATACCGGCGCGGCGGGTGCGGCTTCTCCGGCGGGATCGAACACGCGGAACCGGTAGCCCATGCGCCGACCCGCCAGCGCGCTCATGCGCGCGAGTTGCCCGCCGCCGAGCAGGCCGATGGTCGCGCCGGGAGCAAAGTGAGCTTCATCCTTCATCCCTCATTCTTCGATCTTCATCCTCGCCCTGTCCAGCCACCCGATGACCAGCGCGTGCGGCACGGTCAACGCCGAGAGCAGGATCAAATATGCCGCGACCGCGCCCGGACCGCCGCGCAGCAGCGGCCACGCCCAAAATACGAGTCCTAGCCCCGGCAGCGACAGCAGCGTGAGCACGAGGGTCCGCCGGTGAAAATCCAGGAGCATCCGCCACCAGGGCAGCGCCTCGCCCTCCGGCGTCATCACCCGTTCAAGTCGCAAAATGTGCCGCCACGCGTGGAACGCGATCCAGTACGTCACGAACGACCACAGCGGCGGCGCGAGCCGGAACAACATCAGCAGCACGCACGTTTCGAGCACATTCCAGGCAAACCGCTGCCGTCCCGCACGGTCAAGGTGCATCCGCGCGTCCAGCCGGATCGCCAAAATCTGCAAAATGGTTCCGATCCACACCAGCGGCAGCGCCGCGCGTAGCAGCGCGGCCAGCGATTCCGCCACACCCTCGCCCAAACCCGCGAACGGTTCCAGCACCCGCGCCGCCTCCGCCGGACGAAACGCCAGCGCCATGAACACCACCAGTAACCCCCGACCCACGGCGAACAGCCACCACACGGGGTCACGAAACGTCCTCCGCCTGGGCATCAACACGCTGGCTTCCGCACTGCCGAAATGCCACGTCGTCAGCGCGAAGAACCCCAACAGCGCCCACCCGGGCCGCCACCGCCAGAACGCGAGCGCCAGCCCGGCGGCGAGCACGTAAACCGCCGCCGCGCCGGCCTGCGTCGGCAGCGTCCAGCGCCGCCCCGCCGCCAGGCGCATCACCCACCAGTCCGCCGCGCCGTGCGGCAGGCCGAAAAGCAGCAGGCTGCTCACCAGCGCGGCGTTTGCCGCGACCCCGAGCGTTGGCGCGGGCAAAATCAACCCCGCTGCCACCGCGCCGAGCGCCGCCAGGATCGGCGCGACGTACAGCGCGCCCGGGGCAGGGGAGGGCAGCGTCACGTCAGGTGCGGATCGAGACATCGGCCCCTTTCATCCGGCGATTTCCCGTTTGGCGCAACCCGTGCATCGCTTTCCGCGCACGAATGGAACAAAGGTGGCAGCGGGAACGCGGAAGGCGGGATACCCTTCAAGCCCTGCATCCTGTATCCTTCCGCTTCCCGCGTTCCCACTTCCGCGTTCCGCCTTCCCACCATGCAATTCACGCAAACCTTCGTCCCCACGGCCCGCGACGTGGGTCTGCTGCCCATCGTCACCGAGCAATTCCTGATGATTGCGCTGTTCGCGTTCGCGGGCGCGTTCGTCTTCTTTCTGACCAGCCGCCACGGCCTCGCCCCGTGGCACCGTGCGTCCGGCGCGCTCACGGCGGTGATCTGCCTCGTCGCCGGGGCGAGCTACTGGTGGATTCGCTATTATTACCACGACATGCTGCACGCGCTGGCGGCCCTGCCGCCCGACCCGGCGGCGCGCCGCAAATTGATCCACGATAGTTTCTTCGCCATCGGCTCGTACCGTTACATGGACTGGGCGGTGACGACCCCGCTTTTGCTGCTCAAGATGGTGCTGACGCTCAAGGTCAAGCCGCGCGAGATCATGGGCACGGTCGCGGTGCTCCTCGGGGCGGATTTTTTGATGATCGTCACCGGGGCCATCGGCGACCAGCAGCTCGCGGCGGACGGCAGCGTCCGTACCGGCACGCACCTGCTCTGGGGGACGGTTTCCACGGGGTTTTACCTCGTGATCCCCTATCTTCTGTTCGTGCGTCTCTGGCCGCGCTACGGCGGCAACGGCGACGACCCGAGCGGGCGTGCCTTCCGCTTGATGGCGCTTTCCACGGTGACGACCTGGGGCGTGTACCCGCTGGGTTACCTCGTGCCGACGCTATTCCCGCACGCGGACCTCAATTGGGTCCACCTGTCGTTCACGGTGGCCGACGTGGTCAACAAGATCGGCGTCGGGGTGGTGGCGTACCTGGCCGGGGCGCAGGAACTGGAGGAACGCGTCCCGCGCGAGTCCGTGCAGAAAGCGTGGCTGGTGGGGTGAGCGCGTGCGGCGTGTCGCGGCCCGTCACGACAGCACCGCCGCCCTGCAATTCCCCCATCGACAAACCCCCTCGCCCGGTGAAGCTTCCCCGCATGGAAATCGCCACACAACTCGCTCTGTTCCTTGAGAATCAGCCCGGCACGCTCGCCTCGGTGTGCGACGAACTCGCCGCCGCGCAGATCAACATCCTGGCGCTGACCATCTCCGACACCGTCGATCGCTCCGTCGTGCGCATGATCGTCAGCGACACCGACAAGGCGCTTTCCATCTTCGAGGAGCACGGCACGCTCACCGTCGAAAACGAGGTCCTCCTGGTGGAAATCGACAACCAGCCCGGCAGCCTTTCCAAGATCGCCCACGCGCTGGCCGAGGCGGACGTGAACATTGAATACGCTTACCTCGCCACCGGCCAGACCTCGCAGCAGGGCTTGATGGTCGTCCGTGTTGACGACGCCGAAAAAGCCTTGGGCGTCTTGCAGCCAAGCTAAGCTGGAAGTCGGAACGCGAGTCGTAAACAGGCAGCGCAAGGTTCCGCCTCGTTCTCCGTTCCGCCTTCCCACTTCCGCGTTCCGACTTGTCCTCCGCCTCCCCCCTGCGCATCCGGCACATCGACAGCCTGCGCGCCGTCGCCGCCGGACTGGTCGTGTGGGCGCATTTGTACGATTCGCTAGAGATTGTCACCACGCCCGGTCCCGCGTGGCTGAACTTTCTGCGCACGCTGCCGCGCCCGCTCAACGTGGGTCGCCTGGGCGTGATGATCTTCTTTGCGATCAGCGGCTTCGTCATCTGCCGCAGCTTCGGCGGACCGCGCGAGGGCGGCGCCCGGCGCTTCGTCGTCAAACGTCTCTGCCGCTTGTACCCGGCCTATTGGGTGTCGATGCTCGGCGGACTCTGGCTATGCTGGCTGGAGAGCCACCCCGCGACCTGGCGGGCCGTCGCCGCGAACGCCACGATGTTCCCGAGTTTCTTCGGCCAGCCCTACCTGCTCGGTGTGTACTGGACGCTGGAAATCGAACTCCTGTTCTACGTCCTGTGCCTCGGCCTGTACCTGTTGCGTTGGCTGGACCGGCCCGCCGTCCTCGCCACCGGCGCGGCGCTGCTGGCTTTCATGCCCCGGCTGGTCAAGCTGATCGGCCAACAGGCGGGTACGCACTGGACCCTCCGCCACGGCCAGCCGACGCTGGTTTTCAGTTTGGCGCTGATGCTCTGGGGCGCGCTTTTCCGACTGGTGTACGACGAGACGGGCGGCTTCCGGCGCGACACCCTCCGCCGTCCGCACACTTGGCTGTTGGCAGCCGTCGGTCTGGCGCTCATCGACCTGCCCGATCCGAACATTAAGTGGTACTTGCTGGGCCTGCATCCGGGTCAGGTTCCGGCGCATTTGGTGGTCGTTTCGGCCATGCTGATCTTCACGCTCTGGGTGGCCTGGTGGCGGATCGACAACCGGGTGCTGACCTATCTGGGAGTCATCAGCTACTCCCTGTACTTGTTTCACGCCGTCATCCTCTACACGTTGGCGCACTGGCTCCCGCTCCTGGGCGGATGGACGCCGCCCTTCTGGGTAGGCATCGCGGTGGGTTTGTCGCCGTCCATCGCCTTGGCGGCGGTCGTGTACCGCTGGGTGGAGCGACCCGCCATCGCTTTGAGCAAAAGCTGGACGGCAACCCGGCCGCCCGCCCCCACCGCCGGTCAGCTTTCCTGACCCTTCCTCCCACTTCTGCCTTCTGCCTTCTCAAGACGGCGGCAGCGGTTCGTCGTAAACCTCCGATACGGGCTGCACGGGCATTACCTTCGGCGCGGCCTTCGCCGGGCGCGGTGGCCGCCGCGCACGCTCGGACTGCCGCGCCCAACGGTCCCCCGATTGACGCGGATATTTCCGCGCGGGCCGTGGCGGCAACTCGTCGTCGGCGCGCAGCACCAGACACGCGAACTCGCGCCGATACTCCACGCCCAGCCCCTCGGGCAGCACGACCGCCGTCAGCGCGAGGTGCCCCTGGTGCATCCCGATGAAAATGGGGGCAGGCTTGCCGTCGGCGAGCGCCTGGGCGCTCACGGCGTTGCCGAACAACTCCCAGGCGTCGGCCCGCGCGAGGTTGCGCAGCAGGGCCTCGCGGGTCAGCCGCGCCCGCTCGCCGTTCAGCCCGTTGGCGGCGAACGCCCGCACGATCACGGCCTCGGGCGACACGTCGCGCCGCCGCGCGGCGTGCAGCCAACCCAGTGCCGGACCAAGCTGCGCGCGAAACTGGTCTTCGTCCACCAGACCGGCGAGCCGCCCGGGATTGGTCAGCGCGGCGAGCGCGGTCACCGCGCCGTCCACGGTCGCGTCGGCGGCGCGCAGAGACTCCCCACCGGCGAGCAACAGCAAGCCGCCGACAACGAGCCAAGATTTCGTGAGTCGCAATCTCAAGGCAATGGACACAGGATACCGATCATCCCTACCTGCCAAGCAATTTCCTTGCTCGTTCCCGACCTCAACCCTCAACCCTCAACCTTCCGTCATTCGTCATTCGTCATTCGTCATTCGTCATTCGTCATTCGTCATTCGTCCTTTCCTCACATACCTCCGCACCTCAAACTCCGGCTGCCGCAGCATGACCTCCGCCAGCTCGAACTCTTCCTCGAACGGCGGAAAGAACGTGTCCCCCTCCGGTTCGGCGTCCACCAGCGACACGTAAAGCTCTTCGCAGCGACCCAGCGTCTGCGCATAGATCTCCGCGCCGCCCGCGACCCACACCTCTCGTGGCGCATGGTCTTCGGGCCGGAACGCGGTTAGGTCATTGACCGTCAGCACGTCTAGGCTGTCGGTAACGATCTTCCCGCGCGTGACCACCAGCGTCAGCCGCCCCGGCAGCGCCCTCCCAATCGAATCGAACGTTTTCCGGCCCATCAGCAACGCGCCGCCCGTCGTGGCACGCTTGAACCACCGGAAATCTTCCGGCAAACGCCACGGCATCCCGCCGTTGAGTCCGATCACCCGGTTGCGCGCCATGGCCACGATTGCCTTCATCAAGGTCAGAAGTAGGAAACTGACAAGCAGAAGTACAGCTTGAAGAATTTCCGGCTGTTCATAACGAAATAGGCTTCACAACGACGCCTTTTTTCGCGTCATTAGGATGTCCACTACCTGTTAGGCCTTTCCAACGGCACAGTCCATCACTCTCCCTGAATGTGTAGTATCCACCAACTCATGTAA